>NZ_JAPZRB010000610.1:0-21769 GCF_027531105.1 Microcystis sp. LE18-22.4A | reverse complement strand
AAATTTTCTTCGTATTGACTTTGAATTTCAATATGAATCAAAATCCACACTTCTTCACCCCTGAGTAACCAGACTTTATAGAGTTTGTCAGCGAAACGTTTTTTTGTCTTTGCTGAAGCGGTAATCCGTTTGAGTTCTTTTTCTAGGGATTCGGGAATTTTTGTCCAATCGATTAATTGGTGAACTTCAGGAAAAAAGAAGTATAAAAACGCTTCAAAATACTCGCTTAATGCTTCTTTCCAGGGTTCATCATAATTGGCAGTTGTTTGGTTCATGGCGAGTCGCTGTCAATCAGAAAGTTAGGCGATCCTCTAGATTCATTATTCCCCATAAATATCATCAATGCTACTTGTCGTCACAAAACTTCCCATGAGAGCAACCTACATCCACATCTGGGAGCATCTCACCTTTGTAACCCCTAAATCAGGTTTTATGTCAAGATATTTTGAAAGCCTTGCTAGAAACCAGTTTTAGGGACAAGTATAATTACTCACTTGCATAAATGAGATGCTCCCTCCACATCTTAGCTAATGTAAGGTTTTATTCTCTCCCTTTGTCACCGGGAAACTCACCTCTAACTCCCAACTTCCTCCTAAGGCTGCATTTCCTACCCGTCGGCTGGAAGCCGCTATTTTTGCCCCAGTAATTTGGGACAATTTAGTAATAAACTCTGTCCCCGCATCTCCCGCCGCGACCTGACAACCGTACAGTAGAATATGATTAATCTTTGCCCAATTCTGTAACTGTTGGCGGTAATCGTAAATATTTGTTAAATTAAGTTGACAATTCCCTAAATATAAGCATCCAGGCGCACCATGAGAGACGAGGTGAATGGTGCTAATCTGGGGATTTTGTGGTAAAAAAGCGGTGATTTGTTCGATTCCGTCTTTATTGGGAGAGAGAATAACGGTGGCGACTTCTGGAATTACCCCAGCTTGGAGACTTTGATAATCGCTAACACCAGCATCGAGGAAAACTACGGTAGCGGTTAAACGCTGATTTCTCGCACTATCCACCTGATTAGCTTGACTCAAGCCATCAGATTGAGCAAAATTGAACAAAACATCGTCAACAGCAGGAAAGCCCGGCAACAGGGTGGAAGTCATGGTGTTGGCAGCAAAGGTTTACTGCTAACATTTTTAGCTCAACAATCCCCAATCTTTCAAGACTTCCATAACATAAATTAACATTTATACAGAAAACGGGTTTCTTCGAGAAACCCGTTTTCTCGATAATATTCACGATAATCCTATTATGCCTAAGATCTACCGTCTTGCCCAAGGTCATTTAAACCTATTGGAAACCTGTCCACCCAGATTTCAAAAAGTCTATCTAGAGGAACTTAACACACCGGCTGACCCTGAACAATTGCAGCGGCAAGAATGGGGCAGTCAGTTTCACCTATTATTACAGCAGCGGGAATTAGGGCTGCCGATCGCATCTTTATTACGGGAAAATGAACAGTTAGAACATTGTTTAACGGCCCTATTAAAGGCTGCCCCGGCAATTGCCCAAAATCCGGGAGAAACCAATCGAGAAGCGGAACATTGTCGCAGTTTAACTGTGGGTAATTATTTATTAACGGTTATCTATGATTTAATTTTATTAGAGAGCGATCGAGCGGTAATTTTTGACTGGAAAACCTACTTAAAACCTATCGATGCTGACCAACTAGCCAAAAATTGGCAGACGAGACTTTATCTGTATGTGTTGGCAGAAACTTCTGCTTATCCTCTTGATAGTTTATCGATGACCTATTGGTTTGTGCAGTTGCCCCGCAGCCCCGAACAAATTACTTTTAACTATAATCGGAAACTACACCAACAGACAGGGCGAGATTTACGCCGTTTATTGAAGGATCTCGATCGCTATCTATCAGCATACCAAAATGATTTAGTTGATTTTCCCCATCGTCCCGATTGTCAGCTTCATTGTCCCTATTATCTTCGACAAGAGCGATCGGTCTCAATAGACTTACCCTCGATCGAGGATATCCCTGAAATCAATCCTTTTGTCTAATTATTGCCAATTTTGTCAGATCAGAATTATAAATTCTCAACTCTGAATTCTGAAGATTATTTTTATTTATTCTCCCTTCTCCCCCACTTCCCACTTCCCACTTCCCACTTCCCACTTCCCACTTCCCCACTTCCTAATTCATACTTTGTGCTTTTTGTCAAAAAAACTTTTTTTTTGCAATAAAACTACACAAAAAAAAGATCATCGTTGTGGGTGAAATTGACTAATTTAGCTGTCTTAACTAGGATCACCTTGTAGGTGTGGCAAGGGTTTCAACCATTGCTGTCTAAAAAAGCACAGAATAACCCACTATGAAATTCTATCAAATCGCTGTAACCATTGTAAAATCGTTGTTAAATAAAAATCTTTCTCAATTAATTCTTAAGAATTTATAAATATTGCGAAATGTTAATTTAAATATTATCAAGTTTTTGGAGTCAATAGATAATTTTTGCTTATATTTGTCCAACATGGGGTTAGAAGTCAGGAGTCGGGAGTCAGAAGTCAGTATTCAGGAGACAGGAGATTATTTTTATGTATTCTTCCCACACCCCACACCCCACACCCCACACCCCACCTCCCCACTTTCCCACTCTCGACAATTCTCCTTCTCCGCCGCGTTAAGCATAGTCGATAATAATAAGAGACAGATCGATCGCTTGCGCTCATGACCGGCAACCACTACCAAACCTTAGAAATCAGCCATAAATCGACCCCTGACGAGATTAAACGGGCCTATCGGCGTTTAGCCAGACAATTCCATCCCGATAGTCAAAACGATAGTGCCAGTCACGATAAAATCGTCGCTATTAACGCCGCCTACGAGATTTTAAGCGATCCGAGGCTAAGAAAGGACTACGATAACCAACTAATCGCCAATTTTCCCGAAAAACGCGGCCAACGCACTGCCACTGCCCAAGCAAATTACCATCGTTACAAAGAGGCGGTCCAGGAAGACGAGGCCTTGGTCAAACAGTGGTATAACCAGACCTATAGCCCGATTAATCGTCTGATCGGTCAAATTATTCGACCTCTCAAAGGTCAGATCGATCACCTATCCGCCGATCCCTTCGATGATCAGTTAATGGCTGTTTTTCAAGACTATCTAGAAACCTGTCGCCAAAATCTCGATCGAGCCAAAACCCTCTTTTGCCAAAGGCCCAACCCTGCCAAAATGGCCAAAGTGGCCGCTTCTCTTTACTACTGTCTCAATCATCTCACTGACGGACTAGAAGAATTAGAAACCTTTACCCTTAACTACGACGATCACTCTCTCCACACCGGTCAAGAAATGTTTCGCATGGCCCAGCGTTTACAGGTGGAAGCTAAACAGATAGCCAGTCAGTGCCAAAATTAGACCTCTGGTAAAAATCAAAAATTGTTGTTAGGGTTAGGAGCCAGTAGTCAGTAGTCAGGAGAATTAAGAATGAATAATAATCAATTAAATGGTCTATTTACAGATTTTAGGCAATTTAATCATTATTTTTGCCTTTTTTGAACCATGAAAAATTAATTATGCCAGAGCTTGATTAAATCTCTAGCCATGGGCAAAAAAAAAGACGAAAATAGATCAAGACCAGATTTACCCAATCCTAGCTTAACCCCGATGAGAGACAAACAATCAGAAATTACCAATATATCCACCCCTAGAGATTCTGATCTTTATTCCTTGCCTCCGGCCGTCCAACGGGCTGCTAATATCCTTTTACGTCAGGGAAGAATCGGTTTTTGGACGCAGATTGTCCTGGGCGTAATTTCAGGGGTTTTATTACTGATTGCTACCGCTAGTTTATTAGGGACGAGACAACGCACTTCTGGCATTGAAATCGGTGTTTTATGTGCCATTGGTGGGGCTGGTTTCTTGGTGGTCGCCATTTTCTTTTCCTCTCGTTACATGAAAATTGCCCGTCAAATGTTGAGGGGTGATCAAGATAGTCGCCCGAAAAAATCCGATACTATTCAGTTAATCCGTCAGGGTTTAATCGCTAATATTATCGGGATGTTTTTAACGATTTTGGGAGCGCAAGCGTTAGCGGGAATCGTCTTAATTAAATCCCTCAATGTTCCCCAAGGTACTTTTAATGTTGCCTCTAACCCCAGTCAATTTGTTAATTCGGTTGACCTGTTAATTGTGCAGGCTAATACTAATACAATTCTCGCTCACTTTACTGGTATCGTTACTTCTTTGTGGCTTCTTAATCGTATTACTTCTAAATAAATATGGCCATGCAACGCACCCGTTTAAGTACGCTGGCTAATGTCACCAGCAGTCGATTTAATAGCTTTTTTGGTAATCCTTGGCGGCGGATTTCCCTACAGATAATTTGTGTTTTATTTGGAATTTTTTCTGGTCAAGCAATTGTCACCACTGCTGGACAAACTGCTCAATGGGATGTCACCGCGGCTGGTTTATTAGTGCTGTTTACGGAGGCGATTAGCCGGATTGTTTACCGAAAAAGTTCTCAGGCTAAACCCGCACCGATTCTGCGAGAATCTTTCAATTTACTAAAAATTGGTATCACCTATAGTTTATTTCTAGAAGCCTTTAAAATTGGCTCTTAAATAGGGTTTGCTGAAAATGTTTCTTGGTGGGGGGAGGATTCAGGAGCCGGTCGGGGAAAGTGGAAACCTTGCGCTTAAGTGCCGACCGGCAGCGAGCGATCATAGCCAGACTAGACAGAACAAGTGTATTAGTTAAGCTGCCCAACGATACCCTTACTCCATGGCGCTTCTCAGGAAAATAAGGATTTCAGACGTTCATTCTCATTAGTACATTAAAATTACCCAGCTTTAGCATAGGCTCTGTAAGAGACTTTGGCTCTTCTCGACTTTGTGTGATAATTTTTGCTTATGGAATCGTGAAATGCTTACTGGGCAAGACTTTTAGGACTATTTTGCGGATATTCTATCAGTATAGACCTCGTTTCCACACAGAAACCAGAAGAGCCAGACTTTTAGCCATGGCTAGTATATTCATACAGGGGAAGTTCAGTTATAATTAAATTACCAAATTATATTTAGGGCAAATTTTTTTAATCATCATGCCACAACAATCCTTAATCACTAAAACCCTGACAGAGCAAGCCATTACCCCACTTGCACAAAATAGTTTAAATGTCAAGCTTTTTAGAAAAATACTTTTATTGTCTCCCCTGTTGTTTTGGGAATTATTGGGTTTAGAAGTTAGCTCAGTTAAAGCAGTAGAAAACCTACAATGTCCCGTTATTTCTAGGGAAGAAGTTGATACTAATGCTCTTAAAAGAGAAATTGCTGATTATTCGGCCACTCTGCGAGTCTATCCTAGCGATCTGGGTACGATTAAACTTTATCTTCAACGGGGAATGGCCCGAGAAAAAATCAACGATCAAAACGGTGCGATCGATGATTTCAGTCAATACATTTGGTACAGTAATTATAATGCTCCCGCCTTCAAAGATCGACAGTTACTAGCTCAAGCCTATTATCAAAGAGGTGTGTTAAAGTTAGCCATGGCCAAGGATCAGCATCAGCTAAAATTATTAGAAGCTGCCCGCTCAGATTTTCAGCAAGCCTTTAAATATAATCCCAATAAAAGCGAAGTTTACTTTAACCTAGCAATTATTGCATCTTTGCTCAATCATCAAGCCTTGGCTTTAGATTATTACCAGCGTTTCATCGGTTATGAAACTGAAGATTATCGCGGCTATTATCATCGAGGACAGCTATACTCTCAGTGGGGAAATTATGCAGAGGCTATCAAAGATTATGATCTGGCTATTTTATACAAACCCGATCTAATTGAAGGCTATTATAATCGGGCTATAGCTTTAGAAAAGATAGGGGGAAAACGAGAGGCTTTTAAGGATTATAAAATCGTTTTAAAATGCTCACCTAACTTATTTTTAGCCAAGAATGCTCCTAGCAGTTATCAAAACCGTGCCAGAGTACAAATTGAAATCGCTGACGAGGAAGTAGAATTAGCCAATTTATCTTCTAATTCCCCCCAAGGATATCAAACAGCGATCAATTACTATAATGGAGCAATCAAAGATCTAGCACTTGTCATCCGTATTAATCCCAACTACGATAAAATTCCCCATTCTAGAGCATTTCTTAAACGGGGTTATGCTCACCTAAGACTCAACAATAATCAAGGGGCAATTCAAGATTATAACCAAGCAATTTATCTGCAACCCCAAGACGCAAAAGCCTATGTATATCGTGGGTTAATGCGAGCCAATAAATATCAAGAATACGCAGGAGCTTTAGAGGATTTTACTGCGGCAGTGGCACGAAATCGTCATGATGCAGCCGCTAACTATCATCGGGGGTTAGTGCTGTATAAATTGGGGCGTTATCAGGAGGCAGTAGATAATTATAATATTGCCTTAGCCCAAGATGATGGGATTAATACACCTAGTTTTACTTCTCGATCTGTCTGTAGCGAAAATATCCGAGAATCTGCCGAGAAAAATTATTTTTATGACTCCAGAGAAACTGATTTTCGTCCTAATTATAATGTCTCTTGTCATGCTCAAGCGCGGGGAGATGCTTATTTTGCCTTGAAAAATTTTGCTGCGGCCGAAAGAGATTATACTACTTATATAGTTGCCTATCCTAACGATCCAGAAGGGTATCATAAACGGGCTAATGCGCGTTTTGAAAAAGGGGATAAACAGGGAGCGATCGAGGATTATAATGTATTCCTACAAAAAGTCCGTGATGCCAGAATTTTCTATAGTCGTGGTAATAGTAGCGCTGACGTGGGAGATGACCAAGGAGCGATTACAGATTATCTGCAATCTTTGAGCATTAATCCTATCGATGTGACGGTGTATAGTAATCGGGGAAATGCACGCACGGATACCGCTACTATTCCCGATAATGTACAAGTAACACCGAGAATATCGGAGAATCCGATCGCCTATAATAATCGTGGTATTATTCGACGACAAACTGGGGACAAGGAGGGTGCTTTAGAGGATTTAGATAAAGCAATTAGCTTGAATTCCAATAATCCTATTGCCTATAATAACCGGGGAGTTATTCGCTTTGATTTGGGAAATAATACCGGTGCTTTGGAGGATTTAAATATGGCTATTTCTCTCCAGTCTAAGTATGCTGAAGCTTACTATAATCGAGGTTTAGTTAAGGAAAAAATAGGCGACAAGAAGGCAGCGATCGCTGATTATCAATTAGCAATTACTTATCAGCCAAATTATGGCGAAGCTTATTATAATTTGGCGCTTGCCACCTACGATGATAAAAATCCTAGTAGTCGAGTAGCGAGCCTTAACTATTTGCAAAAAGCCGCTAATGCTTTGATAAAAACTGGTAATTTAGAACTCTATGAACGGGCGGTAGAATGGATGTTAAAAATGCAGTAATTTCTCGAAAAAATGAGCTAATTTTTGACAAATGCTCCAAGATTTGATCATTGATTAGCTTTCTTGCATAATCAATTTTTGGGGGTTCAAAAGGCTCCCAGAAAAAATCTGGCAATTCTCCCCCCGAAAAAGAAGGCTAGAAACTAAGTGCATCAAAGCTTTTAGCTGAACAAATTAGGTTTTAGCTGCGGTCCTTGTTATCGAAAAAATCGGGTCTAAAATCTCGCCTTAAGGCGACAAGTTTTTGGAGCGGGGCATAAATCCCCGTTACAAAAACGGCCTCCTGCCCCCTGCCTCCGTTATCAGTTATCAGCTTTTTTCTCCCCCGCTCCCCGCTCTCCTATCCCCCGCTGCCAACCCCCATTGAGGACCAGAACGGGCATATTAAAAAAAAACCTGTCCACTGTTCCTGAGAAACGTTAACATAAATTAACAACCCCTTAACAACCGATAAGATCATCCCCAATTTATCAGGAGTTCGACAGCGTGAACAAAAACGGTAATAACAAAAAATGGCGCAATGCGGGACTATATGCCCTATTGTTAATCGTAGTCCTTGCCTTAGCCTCAGCTTTCTTCGATCGCCAGCCAGCAGTCCAACAAACTTGGAAGTATAGCGAATTTTTACAGGAAGTCCGGGAAGGTAAAGTGGAAACCGTGCGCTTAAGTGCCGACCGGCAACGAGCGATCGTACCCACCCAAGACGGTACAAATGTATTAGTAAACCTGCCCAACGATCCGCAATTAATCAACATTTTGGCAGAAAATAACGTTGATATTTCCGTACTTCCCCAAAGAGAAGAAGGAGTATGGGTAAGAGCCTTCAGTAGCCTCTTTTTCCCGATTTTACTTCTTGTTGGTCTATTTTTCTTGCTCCGTCGCGCCCAAAGTGGTCCTGGTTCCCAAGCGATGAACTTCGGCAAATCGAAAGCAAGAGTACAGATGGAACCCCAAACCCAGGTTACTTTCGGTGATGTGGCCGGGATTGAAGGGGCAAAATTAGAATTAAACGAAGTGGTGGACTTCCTGAAAAATGCCGATCGCTTCACGGCAATTGGGGCAAAAATCCCCAAAGGAGTCCTTTTAGTCGGTCCTCCGGGGACAGGTAAAACCCTGCTTGCTCGCGCAGTAGCTGGAGAAGCAGGAGTCCCGTTTTTTAGCATTTCCGGTTCGGAATTCGTGGAAATGTTCGTCGGGGTGGGTGCTTCTCGCGTCCGCGACCTATTTGAACAAGCGAAAGCGAATGCACCTTGTATAGTTTTTATCGATGAGATTGATGCTGTCGGTCGTCAACGGGGTGCCGGTTTAGGGGGTGGTAACGATGAACGGGAACAAACCCTCAACCAATTATTAACGGAAATGGACGGTTTTGAAGGTAATACAGGTATTATCATTATCGCCGCCACTAACCGCCCCGATGTGCTGGATGCCGCTTTATTACGTCCAGGTCGTTTTGATCGCCAAGTGGTGGTAGATCGTCCCGATTACGCTGGCCGTAAGGAAATCCTTAATGTCCACTCCAGAGGCAAAACTTTGGCCCAAGACGTGGATCTCGATAAAATCGCCCGTCGTACCCCCGGTTTTACCGGTGCCGATCTAGCTAATTTGCTCAACGAAGCCGCAATTTTAGCGGCACGTCGCAATTTAACCGAGATTTCTATGGATGAGATCAACGATGCGATCGATCGTGTCCTGGCAGGTCCTGAGAAGAAAAATCGCGTCATGAGTGAAAAACGCAAAACTTTAGTTGCTTACCATGAAGCTGGTCATGCTTTGGTGGGTGCTTTAATGCCGGATTACGATCCCGTCCAGAAAATTAGTATTATTCCTCGCGGTCGCGCTGGGGGTTTAACTTGGTTCACTCCCAGCGAGGATCGCATGGAATCCGGGTTATATTCTCGCGCTTATCTGCAAAATCAGATGGCTGTAGCTTTGGGGGGTCGTTTAGCGGAAGAAATTATCTTCGGTGAGGAAGAAGTGACTACGGGTGCTTCGAATGACCTGCAACAGGTGGCACGAGTAGCGCGGCAAATGGTAACTCGTTTCGGAATGAGCGATCGCCTAGGACCGGTGGCCTTAGGTCGTCAAAATGGTAATGTTTTCCTAGGTCGTGATATCGCTTCCGATCGAGATTTCTCCGATGAAACTGCGGCAGCTATTGACGAGGAAGTGCGTAACTTAGTGGAACAGGCCTATCGTCGCGCTAAAGAGGTTTTAGTCAATAACCGCGCCATCTTGGACCAGTTAGCGCAAATGTTAGTGGAAAAAGAAACCGTGGACGCAGAGGAGTTGCAAAATATCCTCGCTAATAACGATGTGAAAATGGCGGCTTTAGCTTAAGTTTTGTAACATTTTCTTGACAAACAGCATCCTGATGGGTGCTGTTTTTTTTGTTCAACGAAAATTAATGACAAACTTAATTTCTTGCTGATAAGCTGTTAATCAGCTTAACAATACCCTGTTTAAATGCGTCTTAAGTAAGTGGTTATAATTAAATTGAAGATATATCCCCCCTTAATCCCCCCTTGATAAGTAGGGTTGATTCATGAATCAACCCTACCTTGATCAGGGGGTGTCTGATAATTTTTGATGCCTACCTACTGAGCTTAACATTCCTGTCTTTTCACTGATTACTGTTTACTGTTCACTGTCATGTAGCATCGATGACTACTTCCTCTTTACCTATTTTAATTGTTATTTGTGGGGCAACTGCCACGGGAAAATCCAGTTTAGCCCTACAATTGGCCGAAAAGTTTAATTCAGTAATTCTCAGTGCCGATTCCCGACAAATCTATCGAGAATTTAATATTGGTACCGCTAAACCTAGCTTAGAAGAATGTCAGCGGATTCCCCATTATCTAATTGATATTTGTGATCCGCAGGATAATTTTACCCTAGCACAGTACCAAGAACAAGCTGAGGATTTAATCAGCAATCTCCAGTATTCTCCTCTGTTTTTGGTTGGTGGTACGGGACTTTATATCAAGTCCATTGTCAAAGGTTTAAAAATACCGAGGGTTTCTCCTCAAGCGGATTTAAGACAGCAATTACAAGCTTTAGGACAATCCTATCTTTATCAAATTCTGACGCAGGTAGATGAGGAGGCTGCTAAAAAAATTCATCCCCATGATCAGGTAAGGACTTTACGCGCTTTAGAGGTTTTTTATCTGACAGGAAAACCTATCTCTAGTCAGCAGGGAGAAAATCCTCCCACTTATCCGATTTTACAAATTGGTTTAGATTGTTCCCCAGAAAGTTTAGGCAAGCGGATCACTGTTCGTACTCATCAAATGATCGCCAGGGGATTAGTAGCAGAGGTGCAGAATTTGGGGGATAAATACGGTTGGGATTTGCCACTTTTGCAGACTTTGGGTTATGCAGAGATTAAGCAATATCTGCTCGGGGAAATTTCTTTAGAACAGGCGATCGAGCTAATTATCCTCCACACCCGTCAATTTGCCAAACGTCAGCGCACTTGGTTTCGTGCCGATGCTGATATTATCTGGTTTCCCGTCGATAAAGAAAATTTATTGGAATCGGTGGAACGACAAATTATTTTTTTTCTTGAGGGGTTGTCAAGGCCCGATATAAAAACACATCATCCTCATTAACGATTAACTGAAAGTTGTCATTTTGATTCAGTTTATTTAAGTGAGCATCAATTAGTTCTGATGAACTAGACCAACCGGGATGACGGCGATCGAGTAGGATATAATTAAATTGATTTAAATCTAGGGATTGGGAACCTTCGATCGCTAATTTGATCATTTCTCGATGGGTAAGATGGGGGGCAATTCTAGAAGTAGTCAAGACACTCTCACTGGTGGTAATTTGGGTTAGAGCTTTTTGGGTGGCGGACCAAGTATCGAGGGAATTTAAATACAGTGACCAAAAATAGCCGTATTTAGCTAAGGCAAAAAAGGCAATAATTGCCCAAGTAATTATCCATTTAGGCTGCTTCAACCAGCTGCTATTATGGGCTAAAGTGGCGATAACCGCTAGAAATAAAAAGGGCAAAATTGGCAGGGAATATTGAGTGGTTAAGTTTTTTTGTGGGGCATGATCTGCTAATAAATTTAAAGCGAGTGCGGGAATAGCGGCAATTATTGGGGCAGAATAGCGCCAGGATAAACCCCAAACTAAGGGAATAATTAATAGGATTAGGTATTCTAGATTATTGCCAGTAAAGATTTTTCCCAAGACAAGATCGGGTTTGAGGAAAAGATTAAAGATAATTGCTGGTAAACTATCTCCTAGATAACTATATCGAGAATCGGCCATTTCAATAACTGCTGATTTTCCTGTCAGGAGAGGAATTAATAACTTCGTGGTGATAATAAACCAAAGAATGCCGCTAATAATAGCAATTATTCCCGAGATTTTTTTCTTTTCCCAGAGAAGTAACCAGATACCGATTCCCAACAATGTTAAAGAGAGAATTGCTTTACAACCGAGAATAATAATGATTCCTAGACAAAATCCCCAGAGATTATTTAATCTTGCCGCTAAAATTGTCCAAAAAATCGCTGGCACTGCGATAACTTCGGGATGAAAATCAAAGAGATTAACATTAAAAATTAGGGGATAGAGCAGATAAACTAAGGCTAATGTATAAGCTTGTTTTTCTTTTAATCCCGCTTCTATTGCCAATTGCCAGAGGGGAAAAGCACCAAGAGAAAGGGAAAAAGCTTGTAAGAAAAGCAGCCAATAAACGCTAGGATAAATTTTATAAAGTAAGGCTATAGGATAGAGAATAAAAGCGATATGATCGCCTAAAATATGGTAGTCAACAAAAGATATAATCGGTGGTTTACCTTGAGAAATTAGGTAAACTCCTTGATCGAACCAACCAAGATCGAGAGCGTTAGATTGAAATAAAATATGTCTGATAGCACTGCAAACAAACAGGATTATTGTACTGGAACTAACTAACCAAAATAAATCATTTTTTTGGGGCATAATCGTTAAGTTTTACTGGGATTTTTCGGGGTTATTACGACAATACTGCCAGGTATGTATAAAATAGGAAGCAACTTCAGTAAACCATGTTTTAAAAATATTTCTGTTCTCACTGGTGACGATAACCCCATTAATAAACTCTTGCCATTGGGGATCATTAGCGGGAAGAATGAAACCATAATAATCACAATTTAAAGGATTGCGCGGGATAAGTTTATAATCTTTTTCTAAGGATAAACCGAGAATGACAGCTTCTCCAATGAGCAGAATACCATCACTAGCAAAAGCATCTATTCTATTCCTTCTTAAACTTTGGATACCCCGCAGTCTTCCCGTCACTCCTTGAAATTCTTGATAGGTAGCAAGAGGATATTTTTGTCTTAATAATTCTTGAGTGCTGGTATCTCGCAAAACTCCAATACTTATACCTTCTAAGGACGAAGAAAAGTTAAAATTCTTCTGATTATCACTCCTCACTAAAAACTGAGTTCCCGTGACAAAAAAAGGACGAGAAAAACTGACACCATCAGGTATATTTTTTCTGATACTATTGGGACCACACTCGAAATCAACGGTTTTATTTTCCAATAACTGGAAGCGATTAAATAAAGTTGATTTATAAATTTTGACACTGATGATCTGGAGGTTTAATTTATGCTTTAGTTCCCCTCTGAGCAATTGGATAAAATCTAAGCATAATCCCTGCAAATTATTATTACTATCCCGATAGCCAAAGGGAATCGCATCTTCTCTCATAGCTACTTCTAATAATCCCGTGCGTTTAATTTTTTCTAGAACCGTTTCAGACTTAGCTGGGAGGGGAGCAAAAAAATTAGATAAAATAACGAGAGTAAGAATGATTAATTTCATGACTTTTGCCGAGATTATTTAAGATTTGTTATGGCCGTGATCCCATTGATCTAAAATGTCTTTGAATAATAATTCATCTAACCATGTTTTTACTACCACTGTCAAAGGTAAAGCCAATAATAAACCTAAGATGCCAAATATTTGAGCGAAGAAAATTTGAGCGATTAGGGTAATTGCTGGTAGTAAAGATACCTGTTTAGCCATGACAGTTGGTGTCAGCCAATAACTTTCGACATTTTGGATAATAAAATAGAGAATCAGAATAGCGACAATTTTCCAAGGTGCATCGATAACAGCAATGAGTATCGGAAAAATCACACTAGCAGTCGGTCCGATATTAGGGATAAAATTGAGCAATCCTGCTAGGATAGCATGAACGAGAACTAGATTGATTTGTAGAACAAAAAGACCGAAACCACTGAATAATCCCACCATAGTTGAACTAATGGCAATTCCCAACAACCAATTACCCAAACCTGCTTCCGATAGGGTAAGAATTTCCTCGGCGCGACGACGATAGAAGTGAGGAAATAATTTTAAGAAAGCTTGTCGATAGGGTTGGGGGTTAGCTAACATCATAATTGCTAACACCAGCACGAATAACAATTGCAAAATTGCCGCAACTGAGTTAGAAAAGAAGGTAAAAAAGTTACTAAAAACAAAGGTTCCTAAAGGTTGTAACTGCCGGACTAAATCACTTAAATTAGGCAGCGATGGCAACCAATCAAATTGAAATTGTTGTCGCCATCGAATCGAGTTATTGCGGACTAAATCCCAAGCTTGCGGTAAAAGTTCAATTAATTTTTGAAACTGTTCGATAAAGGGGGGAACGATAATTATAAAAAATAAAATCACAATTGCTAGACTCGTCAGCAGGGTAATTAAAATAGCCAAACCCCTTTTAATCCCCAATCTCTGCAATCCTTTAACACATCTATTTAAGGCTACGGTAAACACGATCGCCATAAAAATCAATAATAACAGCTGTCGAATCTGCCACAATACATAGAGAGCCATTATTAAACAGATAAACCCCAACCACTGACCAAATTTCACGACCTTGATTTATCCTATCGGGACAAGTTTTATCATACAGCAGTCGGGAGGCGGTCGGCGGTCGGCAGGTTTTAGGTGTTGGGGTGGTCACTGCGTGCGCGTTGCGGGGGGTGTTGGGGTGTTGGGGTTTTGGGGTTTTAGTTCAATTTCCCCACTTCCCCACTTCCCCACTTCCCCACTTCCCCAGAGCAAAAATTAAGTTTTGTATCAATAATTTGCTAATTTTGCTGTTATATGCTATACAATTACGCCCCAAAACAGGATAGAAAAACGAGATTTTCTTAATTACCAGACATTTTCTCAAATTTTATGGCAGCTCTCCCAGAGTCAAATTATCCTGAAAGAAATCCTCTCCTAGAAAATCCGACAAGACTCAGCAAAATTGTGGCCATTAATGCTTTTATCCTTGTATTAGGACTTCGATAATGAAAGAATTGGAGCGATACTATAAAGTTTTAGGGTTAGATCATGGGGCATCTCTCGACGAGATCAATCAGGCCTACAAAGATTTGGTGTTTATTTGGCATCCCGATCGCATTCCCAAAGATAATCAGCGTCTTTTGGAAAAAGCCACGGCTAAACTGCAAGAAATTAACCAAGCTAGGGAACAATTGCGGCAAATTCATCAAAATTCTCCTAAACGCTCCAATTCCGCCCCTAAAACTGAAAAACAGCCCGCCCACGCCTATAAAACTGCTTCTCCCTATCAGCCTCACCCTAGCCAACCCGGCCAAAATTCCCAAACCCACAGTCATAAAACCCATAGTCAACAAACCCAAACACAGCCCCAGAATAACCATCACGTCCCCAATCATGCCGCCGGCCGCCCTCACTATCGGGATTTCAACGGAGCCGATTTACAGGGGGCTAACCTGAAAGAAAAAGATCTCTCTAGTCGCAGTCTCATCGGGGCAGATTTAAGCCATGCCGACTTAAGCGATAGCTTCCTGCACAAAATTAACCTAGAAAAAGCCAATCTGTACAAAGCTAATCTTTTTCGCGCCAATCTCCTCGAAGCTAACCTTAAGGGCGCAAATTTACAGGAAGCCAATCTCATCGGGGCGGATTTAAGCGGGGCGGATCTGTCGGCGGCGGATTTACGCGGGGCAAAAATTGGCTTTGGTAAGCGTATTATGGTGAAATTAACCGGGGCAATTTTAACAGGAACAATTCTCCCCGATGGTTCGATTCATCAATAGACCTCTTGTAAAAATCAAAAATTGTTGTTAGGGTTAGGAGTCAGGGGTCAGGAGTCAGTAGTCAGGAGAATTAAGAATGAATAATAATCAATTAAATGGTCTATTTAAGGATTTTAGGCAATTTAATCCTTATTTTTACCGTTTTTGAACCCTCAAAAATTAATTATGCAAGAGGTTTCATTAAACCTCTTGCTAATTTTGATAAGTATCTAAGCACAATTAATTACACATCTAAGCCACTACTCCGTCAGACTTCTGCTGATGTGAGCAAACAGAGAACTGAAAACTCAAATCCGATCCCTAATAGCTGTATCCCGTCTCCTGTCTCCTGTCTCGGAGTCTCCTGTCTCGACTAGGAAATTAATTTTGCACGACTACTTAGGGTCTGCTGAAAAAGTTTTTCCTGGGGGCAGGGTGTGGGGTGTAGGGTGTGGGGTGTAGGGTTTTACCGATTTTGAGGTAGTCAGTTACCTAATTTTCAGGGAAAAAGTCCAGGAATTTTACCCCCGATCACTCCAATGGTAGGCACTTTTTGAGGTCAAAAAAGTCTAAAAGCCTTATCCAACAAGGTTTTTAGATTTATTCAGCCAGCCCTAGTAAACGGCAAACCATGACCAAATCCGTCTGCTGGCGGATTTGGTGTCAACCATCGATTTAAACGGAGCGATCGATTTGTTAGATTTTTAATAGTCCGTCTGTCAACCAATAGACAGAAACAGTCCAAACATCAGAATCAGAGATCAAAGTATGAAACTTCCTACAGGGTTACGGCGAACTATTACCCACGCTTTAGCAACTTTTCTGGGAATTATGCTCGGTTTTAGCAGTTTAGCGGCGGTAAATGCTCAAAATCTGCCCAGCGCTGCCGCCGATCTGGCCAGAATTCCCCCGGAGATGACGGCGGAAAGTTTTGTCGCTAAGGCAGTGGCGCGCACGGGTGCGGCAGTGGTGCGAATTGACACCGAAGCGATCATTACTCGTCCCAATAGCCCCTTTTTTGATGATCCTTTTTTTCAGGAGTTTTTTGGAGAACAGTTTCGTCTTCCCACCCAGCAGCGAGTTGCTGGCCAGGGATCGGGTTTTATTATCGATGGCAGTGGTTTAATCTTAACTAATGCCCATGTGGTCGATAATGCCGATAAGGTAACGGTAACTTTAAAAGATGGTCGTAGCTTCAAAGGAGAAGTGCGCGGTACTGATGAGATCACTGATTTAGCCGTAGTGAAAATTAATCCCCAAGGGGAAAATTTACCTGTAGCCGTCCTCGGCAATTCCTCATCCATACAAGTGGGGGACTGGGCGATCGCAGTAGGCAATCCCGTCGGTCTAGATAATACGGTAACTTTAGGAATTATTAGCACGATCGGGCGCTCGGCGGCTAAGGCTGGTATTCCCGATAAACGCATTGATTTTATCCAAACCGATGCCGCTATTAACCCGGGTAATTCCGGCGGTCCTTTACTCAACGCCCAAGGGGAAGTCATCGGCATCAATACGGCGATTCGTGCCGATGCCATGGGCATCGGTTTTGCCATTCCCATCGACCGGGCCAAGCAGTTACAAGCAACCCTAGAAGCAGGTCAAAAGGTGGCCCATCCCTATATCGGTGTGCAGATGGTTAATCTAACTCCCGATTTAGCCCGGGCTAATAATCAAAACCCCAATTCTGCCATGATCGTCCCGGAAGTGTCGGGAATTTTGGTGGTGAAAGTCCTACCCAATACCCCCGCCGAAAAAGCCGGGATCCGTCGCGGGGATGTGATTGTTAAAGCTAATAAT
Source organism: Microcystis sp. LE18-22.4A (assembly GCF_027531105.1). NCBI lineage: Bacteria > Bacillati > Cyanobacteriota > Cyanophyceae > Chroococcales > Microcystaceae > Microcystis > Microcystis sp. LE18-22.4A. The sequence goes on along the minus strand of NZ_JAPZRB010000610.1, from coordinate 4,521 downwards.
CAACCGGTTAGCGATGGCGGTGAGTTACAGGAAATGGTGGAAAAAACCGGGATCGGTCAATCTTTACCCCTAAGAATCAGAAGGGGGGAAAGGGCGATCGATCTCACCGTAATCACCGCCCAAATGTCAAATCAGTAATCGGCAGTCAGTGATCAGTTATCAGATGTGAGTTTTCATGCCTTGATTAGAGTTCTTGCATAATTAATTTTTGAGAGTTCAAAAATGACAAAAACAAGCATGAAATTGCATAAAATCTCCAAGAAGAGCATTCAATTGATTAATGCTCATTCTTAATTCTCCTGGCTCCTGACTACTGGCTCCTTACTCCTCACCTAACGGAAGATTTTTGATTTCTGCAAGAGGTCTATTGAGCAGCGACGAAAATCTTTTCAGGACTCGTAGCGCCGATAAAGCCGCTGCAACTTGTCATAGAAACGCTTGCGGACTTTTTCCGGGGAGATCAGCAAGCAATCTTCTCCGTAGGGAAGAATCTCGCGGAAAAACCAGAAGCTACTCGTTACCTGTCGGGTAATCTGCCGGACGAGGGGATCGTTCGAGATCAATTCGTTGGCGATATCGATAGCGCTTTTAGTCCGGTACGATCGAGCTAATCCATCGAATAGCTGAAACTCGGCCGACACACTATCAAGCTGATTGCGCCATTTGCCCCTAGGGATCGGGGTAATTAAGGAATCGCTGGGGATTCGATCGATCCGTAAACTCCAATTATGCTGTAGTTCGGAAATATCTTGATTTCCCTCGGTTTCCTCGCACCAACAATCGAGATATAAGCGATCCTCGTGACGATTGATAGCGGCATGGTAAAGATGGAATTCCCAGATTCGATCGCCGGCATCCTGATAGGATAACTGAAACGGTTGTTGTCGGAGAATGCAGCGATCGAGTTCCCACCGCCATGGCGGGGGAGGATTATCGAGGCGGCCTTCTAGCTCTTTGCGTAAGGGGCCTGACAGTTCGCTCCGTTCTAATAGTAGTTTAGCCAGTTCTAGGGCGATGGGGATTTGCCCAGCATCGATGAGAGAATCGATCGCCTGTTGGAGCATCTGCAAGCGATCGGGCTTCCAGTCGTGATTAGGAGCGATTTTAAGTTTATTATGGGCAATTTCTTTGATTAACTTCGATATATTCGGTTTATCTCCCCAAAATAGCCCAAATTCACTGGCAAGGATTTCTAGGGACTGTTTTTCTTTTTCACTGACCGATAAAGTGATTGATTGTCCTATCCGGCTCATAGTTTATAAATATACGGACACTTTTTCTGTTAAGGTACTTGTCCATCCCTATTATCGTGGTTAGTATGGAAGATAGCAAGAAGTTACGGACAGAAATTCATGGTAAATTATCAAGTAACGCTCAGGCCAGTCTATTCCTGTCCCGCAGACGAGATACCAGACGGCATCAAGGTTCCGCAAGGATGGCGGTTATCGTGGCATCAGGTGGAGACGTGGAAAGCACTCAACGATCCCGATATCGATGTGATTTTCAATACGGCCATGACGGGGGACGGGAAAAGTCTAGCGGCCTACCTGCGAACTTTGCAAGGATATTTCCCGATTATGGGACTCTACCCAACCAACGAACTGGCGCGGGATCAGCGGGGTCAGATCGAGGCATATATTCAACGATTTCAACCAACGGATCAACCCCGGGTCAATCTTTTAACCGGGCCCGAGTTGGAATTGTACGCCGAACGGGATGGGAAAACGAAAGCGATCGCTCTAGAGACTCGATCGAAACAGTCGGAAATTCTCTTAACTAACCCCGATATTTTCCATTATCTGCATCGGGGGGCCTATTTAACCCCCTACGATAACCCCGATCAGCTATGGAACCGGATCGATAAACATTTCGCTCTCTTCCTATTCGATGAATTTCACGTTTTCGGCACGCCACAGGTCGCCAGCATAATCAATACCATGCTTCTAATCCGACGGGCCAATCGTGGGAAACGATACCTGTTTCTATCCGCAACTCCCGACGAGGGTTTACTAAAACGATTGGATAAAGCGGGGTTTCGCTATCGATCGATCGACCCAGTAAGAGAAGGAAAATACCGGTTTCCCGATACCCCAGAAGAGGCCAATTCCCTCGCTCAACAGGGATGGCGACAAGTAACCTCGGAAATCGAGCTATCTTTTATTCCCTTACCGTCGAGTTTTCAAACTTCGGAAAATTGGTTGAAAGAAAATAAAGAGCGAATTTTAGACTATTTTAAGCGATACCCCGGCAGCAAGGGCGCGATTATTCTCAATTCGATCGCTTCGGTTAAACGTCTGCTGCCGATTTTCCGAGAATTATTGGCGACTATCGGTTTAACAGTGGGGGAAAATACGGGTCTTTCGGGAACGCGGGAGAAGTTGGCATCGTTAAATCGTGATCTGGTGATCGGAACGAGTACCATCGATGTGGGGGTGGACTTCAAGATTAATTTTCTCATTTTTGAGTCGTCCGATGCGGGAAATTTTATTCAACGTTTCGGCCGTTTAGGCCGTCACAGCGGCTATGATCGAAAGGGAACGGCGGTAAAATTTACTAACTTCACAGCGATCGCTCTGGTTCCGAAATTTTTCCTAGAACGGTTATTCGAGAAGAAAGACGCACCGTTACAAGTCGGGGAACGGTATGACCGAATTCAGCTACAGGAGGCCATCAAGAGTAACTACCGTCATATCAATAATTTCGAGGGTTATTACCAACGTTGGGGAGCGGTACAATCATTTCAACTCTGGTGGAATTTAGGGAGTCCGAAGATCAAATCCCAATACGGGGAAAGTCGCCAGAAGTTTCAACAGGAATGCGAGGAGGTTTTCGATACCAGTTTAAAACGGGTCGCCGGTCGGGTGAAAGGATGGGCCGACGAATGGAAGGAGTTATCGGGGAAAAGCGGTAATCCGATTTTCGAGGATGCGTCTAGTTTTCGCGGGTCGAGTCCGTTACTATGCGGGTTATACGATTCGACGGAACCAGAGGAGGGCGATCGCTTTAAAACCTACGATTTACCCAGTATTCTCGGTAATCTAGAGGTGGAGGTGTGGAGAAAAGGCGAGTTTAAGCGCCAGATCGAGGCCACGAAAACACCGATCGCGCGCAGACGTTTCGATTATTGTCTCACGTTTCTGAATTTAAAGGGGTATCGAGAGGAACGGTTAAACTGGCGCTTTACCTACGACGGCGATTTAGGCGAGATCGCCTCTGCGTGGAAAGTACAGGTTTTGACGGGAATCGGTGTTTGGCAACCAGATAATCCTTGGCTCGATCGAATTAGTCGGGAGTTACGGGATCAGGCTCTGGTTAGCTTCGTTCTTGCCTATCCCGTTGCCGCAGTTCGCCAACGCTTACAATTACCGATGCACTTCGGTATTTATCCGATTAGTGACGAGAGTAGTATTCATTCTCCCCTGTCACCCTATTCTATAGCGATCGGTCAATCGGCTTTGTTGTTGGATACTCTCGCTCATCGGTTCAAAGGTAAAGGGGGTGAGGTGTGGATCTGTTGACACGGAACAATTGAGTGTTTTAGCTTCAAAGGATGAAAAGAGTAAGATGGAATCAAGAAAAAAACGAGCAGTTACAACGAGAGCGGTATCTATCTTTCGAGATGGTAGAGGAAGCTATCTATCGAGGAGAGGTATTGGACGATAAAGTTCATCCCAATCGAGCGCGTTACCCGAATCAAAGAATTCTCATTGTCAAGCTGAATGATTATGCCTACGAAGTTCCTTACGTCGTCAACGAATCGGAAATTTTTCTAAAAACGATCATTCCATCTCGAAAAGCTACGAAAAAGTACCTTAAAAAAGGTGATTCAACATGAAAACCAACGATACAAGCTCTTTTGATGCTTCACTCGATCCAGCTACCTTACACGCTCGGAGAACCGATATCAGTAACCTCGATCCGGAGGAACGAGAGCTACTAGAATCTTACGAGCGAGGGGAGTGGGTTTCGGATTTTAGCCCGGAACGATTGCAAGAGTTACAATCATATGTTCGAGAAACGTGGAAGTTACGCGACCAAGAAGAAGGCACACTTCAAAAACTGCTCGCTATTCTTAGTGACGGTCAGTGGCACTCTGCGGATGAACTAGCTTCTAAAGTAGGCTCCCGCTTTGGTCAGACAATTTTCGAGATGCGCCGAAAGGGATATTCAATAGAAAAACAAGAGATCGCTCGCGAGCGATTTGAATATAGAATAGCTTCGACCTAAAAGCGATATTTCAAGTACAAATCGCTTAAGGCAACGTTTTTAGGCGATCCCTAATAGGGATTAAAGCTTGCTCTGAATGAAAAAGCTTACGGCATTGACACTCCCCGCTCTAAAGAGACGGGGATTCTTGGTTCACAGAGATTACTTGCTTAGACAGAATTGCTTCTGAAAAAGTAGAGGTATTCTCTCCCCAAGCGTTTATTGGATCGAGCCCAAAGGTTCCGGTATGCCCTACCGTACTTAGTCCCCTTTTAAGGATGTTGATTGCGGCGTTTTCATCCCTATCCAAAACAC
>NZ_JAPZRB010000534.1:0-2704 GCF_027531105.1 Microcystis sp. LE18-22.4A | reverse complement strand
TGAGAATGACCGGGGGAACTCTGAAATTTTCGGCTTAGTTGCCGGCAGCTTGCCGCCAACTCACTCCTCTAGATAAGTATTTTGACTCACGCCCCTTCCTCTTTTGAGACGTTGTGACACTTAGGGTGCGGAATGTGGGTTTGAAGAAGTTGGGTTAGCTGTCACGAGCGATGATCGCATTGTTTGGCGGTATGCCCAAGCCAATCAGATGATCCTGATCACCGCTAACCGAAGTATGAAAGGCAAAGATTCCCTGGAGCAAGTGATGCGGGAGGAAAATACCCCCACATCATTACCCGTCGTGACAATCGGTAATATTGAGCGACTACTTGCCGAGCCAGATTATCGAGATCGTTGCGTTAACCGTTTGGTTGATATTGTAGTTGATATTGAAGATTATCAAGGCGCAAGACGCATTTTTATTCCGTGACGCGCCGAATGCTAGGGCCGTTGAAGTCTATCTGTAGGGACACGGCATAACGGGGTCTTTATACTAAATCGGTTTTTAATAGCATGATTAACTGCCAATCCAACTTGAAAAACCCGCTCCCTTCTCCCCACTGCTGTAACAAAAAACAACTATCCCCCGATAGCGATCGCTAAAGGTCGAATAATTGTAAATTTTTGTCAATGGGTGCGGTCAGATCGAAGAATCATCGCTAGAATGAGCCTAATTGTCAGGAATTTAGTTAACCAAGGTTTTTGGCAATATGCTAATCTGGCTAACACGCTTTTGGTCGTGATATAGGGAAAAGTTCCGGCGATTGCGCCTAAATGGGGTGATATACAGAAAGTTGACCCATATCGTTACCCCAGAGAGTGTTATAGAGAAAGTTGACCTATAATATGTAGTTATGTTTTCAAGAGAAGAGAAGAAATGTTATCAACACTTCTAAGTAAAGCTGTACAAAAAGCTCAAGAACTACCAGAAGCAATTCAAGACGAACTGGCAGAGCAGTTTATTGAAGACATCGAAAATGAAATCAAATGGCAAGAAACATTATCTAAACCCCAAGACAGCTTAATTCTCAAAGAACTTGCTCAGAAAGCTATTGCGGATTCAGAAAACGGACAGACTGAAGAAATGGGATTTGATGAGCTATGAAGTCGGAACTAAATCCAGATTTCGTCGGCTTATTTCAACAGCTACCAGACAGAGTGAAAAGAACAGCCAGAAAAAATTACAAGTTATGGAAAGATAACCCAAGTCATCCAAGCTTAGAATTTAAGGAGGTCAATCAAGAAGACCAGATCTGGTCAATCAGAGTCGGTATAGGTTGGAGAGCGCTAGGAAGAATCAAGAGTAAGAATGTAATTGTTTGGTTTTGGATAGGCTCTCACGCAGAGTATGACAAATTGTTAAAGAAGTTGTGAACCAAGAAACATAACAAATCACCGCACCCGAAATAATAGTGAAATTTTGTGATAAAGTGCAGTCATATCTAAGAATCTTTGCTATAATCACGCAAAGCTTTTGTGATAAGTTTCCTTAAAGGAGATTGTTTGCAGTAAGCTAATCTGGCTAACAGGCTTTTGGGCGTGATATGGGGAAAAGTTCTGGCGATTGCGCCTAAATGGAGTGTTATACAGAAAGTTGAACCATATCGTTGCCTCAGAGAGTTTTATGCAGAAAGTTGACCTATAATATGTAGTTATGTCGCATTGCTTCTTTGCGCAAGTGGAAAATTTTGAGGTATAGATTTATGACCCACATCGTCTTGCTCGGCGACAGCATATTTGATAATGCTCCTTATGTGGATGTTGAAGAAGATGTTATCCATTACCTTAAGCGCAAAATACCTTTAGGATGGAAAGCCACTTTACTCGCTATTGATGGTTCTATTACCACGGATCTCCATGCTCAAGTTCAGAAGCTACCTAAAGACTCAACTCACTTGTTTTTGAGTGTTGGGGGAAATGATGCTTTACGCAACATCGACTATCTATCTCAGAGGGCACAATCTGTTGCAGAAGTAATAATTAAATTTTCAAGGCTGGTCGGAGATTTTCGTGCTAACTATGTAAGTGCAATCAAAGAGCTACTGGAAAAACAGTTGCCAATAACAATTTGCACCATCTACGAGCCAAGATTTGAGCAGTCAGAATACCAAAGCATAGCGACAACTGCACTCACATTTTGGAATGATGTGATAATTCAAACAGCAATAGCCTATAAACTACCAATTATTGATCTGCGCCAAATCTTTACCAGTACATCTGATTACGCTAATCCGATTGAGCCATCTGCAATTGGTGCAGATAAATTAAGCAGCTACATTCTAGAAATAGTACAAAACCATAACGTTACTCAACTACATACAATCATCTATGGAAACTCCAAAGACTTTCGACAAAAGTGAATTGCCCTGAATGGCACTTCAAGATAGATCGACAATCTGTCGTTTGGTTCATTTCGGTGGGCAAGTCAATTTCTTCTTTGGCAATAGCGGTTCTACGATAGACCACTCTTCATCGAAAATTTGGGTCTGAAACACCGTCGTTCTAGGTTGGCTTTACTGTTAAATATTAGCACATTTACGAAATATATGCTAAAATGTGAGGTATGGAAAAAGCCTATTCGTTTCGATTTTACCCCACACCAACACAAGAGTCGCTATTGCGGCGCACATTGGGCTGTGTAAGATTAGTTTACAATAAAGCTCTCCACGAACGAACACAAGCTTGGTACGAAAGACAAGAAAGA
>NZ_JAPZRB010000151.1:0-53205 GCF_027531105.1 Microcystis sp. LE18-22.4A | reverse complement strand
GAGGACTAGATCTTCATCAGATAAGGGCGGAAAATCCAGGTGAATTGTCCGCTTCAGAATCTCTAATAGCAAATCTAACCGCTCTGAGTCTGTCAAGCGGTCAAAGGTATCTAAAAGTTCCTGAACTATAGCAGTCATAGCGGTTGCCCTATATCTGCTCAATACTATAACACAAGCTTAACAAGGAGCTTAGTCATTGCTTGACAGCCCCAATAAATTCTGAATGTAAGTTTGGAATCCCCCCAAACCGCCATCGTCATCCCAACGCTGTCTGAAAGTCGGTAACTTCTCCAATTCCATCACATTCCCACCCTGATACCTGACTCGATAATCAAACATCGCATCTGCTTTTGCTGATACAGGTGGATTATCAAAATCAATAGCCCAAAGCACCTTAACAATTCGATAGATGTCATAATCATCCTTGCCAATTTCACGTTTGGCTTTGCAGTCGAGAACTTTTACTAAATGGGTAACATACCCTCGCTGTCTGAGTAGTATCAAACTATCTTTTTCGGGTTTATTGGCATTGACTTCATCGTCTTTCCATGCCAGTTGGAAGGGATCAGAAACCTTATATTCCCGATATGCCCATGTACCATCGTTTCGCCTGACATTTTTAGTCCACTTCAGAGCTTGTAAATCCATGTCAATATCTCGAAATAAAACTATAAGTTAAACTCGATCGCGATGACGGCGATCAGCGATAAAAGACTCTACCAATTTAACATCTTCGACACTACCGATCACTAAAGGTGTGCGGGTGTGTAATTTATCGGGAACGATATCTAAAAGATTTGTCACCCCATCACTAGCTTTGCCTCCTGCCTGTTCAATTAAAAAAGCAAGGGGGGCAGTTTCATAAATTAAGCGCAATTTTCCCTGGGGATTTTTAACAGTACCTGGATAGAGAAAAACACCACCCTGCATTAAAATTCGATGGATATCTCCCACTAATGCCCCACTGTAACGGGCTGTGTAACCATCATGACGGTGGACATAACGAGTATAGTCGCGAATTGCCTCATCCCACTGCCAAAAATTGCCCTCATTGGTACTATAAATCGGACCGTGATCGGGGATAATAATATTCTCTTGGGCGAGGATAAATTCCCCTAAACTGGGGTCAAGGACAAAGGCATGAACACCGCGACCGATCGAGTAAACTAAGATAGTCGAGGGTCCGTAGAGAATATAACCGGCGGCGATTTGTTGACGACCATTTTGCAGTAAATCCCGCGCTTCTCCGTCTAAATCATTGCCTTCCTGTTGACGGATGGCAAAAATCGAACCCACATTTAGGTTAATATCCACATTGGAAGAACCATCGATCGGGTCGTAGAGTAGGGTATAGCGACCGATGGGACAGTTTTCTGGGATATAATAGGGTTTATCCATTTCCTCGGAAGCAAGACGGCAAACTAAACCACTTTGCTTAAAAACCGAGATAAATACTTCATTGGCAAAAACGTCCATTTTCTTGACTGATTCCCCTTGGACGTTGGTTTCTCCAGTAAAACCTAGCACATCCGCCATTAATCCCGCTTTACTGAGACGACGGGCAATTAATTTCCCCGCTAGGGCAATCCGACTCATAATTGCGCTTAAATCCTGCGCGTCGGAGGAAAAGCTTTGTAGTTGTTGCAGGACGTGACGGGAGAGGGTGGTACAATCTCGATCGAGGCTATGTTCGGGGATAGAAAAGGGAATATTGCTAACCATAACTGTAATTGCCAGTAATAAAGTAAAAAAGGGAAACCCGTCTAGTCTCAATTGTGACTATGATTTGATCCTAGCCAAGATTTTCCCTATTGCGGGCCAATTTTTAGATCAGTTTTAGAGTTGGCTAATTTTCCCCTCATTGATCATTAAATCCCGGTCAATAGTTGCCTTCTCAATTTAAGTCGATGGGGATACACCGGGCAAGCGTTTATATTTCAAGTAATAGGCAAAACCTGTTATTAAAACAATAACTATTGTGCCGATACCTAAATAGTTAGGAACCCAAAAAGCTGCCGCAATGGTGTTAATTTCTCCCGGTTTTAAATGCCAAATTAACTGATCATCAACTTTTTCTACCGGGGGATTTAATCCTGAGTCATCTTCAAGATTTTGACCAGCTAAGGGAGTCTTTAAAGCGAAGTCGATATCGACTAAAGAACCGGGACTAACGATAATATTTCCCTGTTCGGAAAGTACACCTAAAGCCCGCAAATCAACAGTTAATTTTAAGTTTTTCTGGCTCAAAAAGAACCAATCTCGTTCTGTAACTGCCAGTTTTGAGTCTAGTTGCAGTAACTTGCTATCATCGGTATTAGCAGAGTTTTTGATTTTAAAGGAAGAACTAGGATCAAAAAATTGATTAAATTTTTCCTCTAATTCCTGACTATTACTAAAGGGAATAGTCACAATTATTTCTCGTTCGGAAATAGGAGCGGTTTTCCCCTTAAGTAATTTTGCCCTCTGTTCGATACTATTTAACCATTTAGTGGCTTCGGTTTGACTGAGACTGGTTAAGCGTTGTCCGAGGGTGATATGTTGAATAATTTCCCCGTGGTGTTGGTGGGGAAAATTAATGCCCACATCGTAACGGACACAGCCAGTTAAAAAGAGAAAAATACCGCATAAAAAGGGCAGAATAAAGCGGGTTTTTCCGATTTTTTCGGTGGTTGGTTGATTCATAATTAATCTTCTTCTAAGTCGTCATAACTTGCTGAACTGCCACCGCTAACCGTAACTAGATCGATTTGCTGACGATAATAGTCTACATCTTTTACCTCCACTTCTACCTCATCACCGAGACGATAGGCAACGCGATTTTTCCGTCCTACCAAACAGCTATGACGAGCGCGATATTCGTACCAGTCATCCTTGAGAGAAGAAACATGAACCAATCCTTCCACTAATAAATCGGAAATTTCCACGAAGAAACCATAGGATTGTACACCAGTAATTAAGCCGCGAAAAACTTGACCCATTCTTTCTTTCATTTTCTCGGCTTTTTTCAATCCTTCTAGGTCTTTTTCCGCATCTTCAGCAATTTTTGAGCGATCATTGAGATGGGAAACAATTAGGTGGCTTTCTTCTTCTAACTCCTCCTGAATTTGGCTCGGTAGAATATTCCAATGAATCTGTCCATGACAGCTATTACTGCCCAAATTAACCCCGACTTTGACGATTTTGCTGCGGCGATCTTTCCCCTCTGTTAATAAGATTTTTAACACCCGTTGTACCCAAAGATCGGCATATCTTTGCAGGGGTGAGAGACAGTGGGTATAATTGCCAGGATAGGCCAACCCAAAATGCTGTAAAGGATGGCTGCTATATCTAACTAATTTGAGAGTTTCTTGCAGGAGATAATTGAGGACTTTCACCGATGTGGAAGCGGAAAAAATGCGGGTGAGATTTTGATAGTCATTGGGTTTAATCTCCTCCTCGGCAGTTAAATTTAATTCTGCCCCTAAATTATTGGCTAATTTGAGTAAATCCTCCAATTCATCCCAATCCGGTTCCGATTGTCCACAGTAGATACAGGGTAAGTGTAAAGCTTGCAAATGTTCAGCGACGACTTTGCCGGCTAAAATTGCCACTTCTGTCAGTAAAGAACGGGCCGGTAAATTATTAGAAGCGAGAACAGTCCCCCCCCGTCCTTCGTCTTTGTAGGGAGAGATTTTGTCTAATTGAATATCAAAACTACCCCGCTGCAGACGTTGGGATTTTAGGGTGGGGCAAACGCTAAAAAATAAATCTTTCAGGGTTTCAACGGTATCGGTGGGGGCAGCTGCGCTATCTTCTTCACTGAGCAGATCGCGCACCTGTTGATAGGTAAAATGTTGATCCACTTGGATGAGGCTGCGGGTGATTTCGTACTCCACTAGCTCCCCCTTGTCATCGAGGGTGACGAGGATAGAAATAGCGGGGCGCTGTTCTTGCGGTGACAGGGAACAACGACTGGTAACGGCAGCTGGAACCAATGGCAGCACTTTTTCGCCTAAATAGACGGCAGTTCCCCGTTTTTTGGCAACTTTATCCAATAATCCGCCCCGTTCAATGTAACGGGCCACATCGCTGATATGAATGGCGACTCGCCAGCGATTTTGGTTGATTTTCTCTAAAGAAAAGGCATTTTCAATGATCGGGGGATAATCCAGGGGGTTGTCATCTTCGATGGTAAAAGTGAAAAATTGGGTTAAATCTCGCAGTTGTTCTTTTTCGCCACTATCGAAGAAATCCGCTAAATTATCGGCAATTTCGAGGGCTTCCGGCGGAAAATTATGGGGTAGATCGTGTTTACAGGAGACGATATCGGTGTCGGCAGCGGCCTCGGCCGTGGAACCGAGAACACGAGTAACTTTACCGATGGGAGGCATTTCCCCTAGGGGATAACGGAGGACGGAAACATGAACGAGGTGATCGATGTTTTCTTGGAGATTTTGACCGTTTTCGAGGAGATTAAGGGTAAATTTGAGGCGATCATCCAGAGGAACCGCCACAAACCGCTCATTTTCCTGTTTTACTTGCGCTAGAAGCGAAGGATTAGCCCGTTCGAGAATTAATCTCACCTCTCCCTCCGGGGAACGACGACGGGTCCCCTCGCGGATGATTTTGACTAAAACTCGATCGCCATTCCAAGCGTTACTTAAATGATTTTTCGAGACGTAGATGTCATCAGCATCTTCGATATCTTGGATAGCAAAGCAAAATTCTTTACTGGAACAGCGCAGCTTTGCTTCTACGACATTTTCCTCGATCACACGACGATAGCGCCCGCGTTCTTTGACAACCATTCCCAGACGTTCCAAAGCACCGAGAATCACTTGCAATTTTTCGCAGCTTTCGGGATCGTCTTCGCAGCCCAGTTTTTTTTCGAGAAGTTTACCCGTAGCTAATTTATCATCACTAAGATGAGAGAGGAGTGTGGCGATCGAGAAGTCCATCTAACAATAATCCTTACTTACAAGACACTGACGGAATCGTGAATAATTAAGTTTAAATACTTAATAATGGGAAGATTGATTTAAACTATTGACTCGAGAGATTATCTCTGTCGGGGTAATTGCGATCGCTGGTGGTGACAGTGAAGGTAAACTGACCAAGCATCGAACACCCGAACCTACCCTGAGAATTATCGAAGCCTTCGTTAGTATAAGCCAATAGCGAACACCGGCAAACTTTTCGGCGATCGCTAGTCTTTCTGGCAGAAGCTTCAGCCTAGTAGAATCTTGTTACTGTGGGCAAGGCTAATCCTAGGACTGAAAATTTTATCTAACCTTTAATCTTAGCAAGAACTTGCTACATTTTTCCAGAATTGCGATAGAGTATTCTAATATAAGTACAAAAGAACTCGAAAAAGTCACCATGTTGCAAAAGTTACGCCAACGTTACCCCCAAGTTGCCCTGATTAGTGAGTTAGTTCAAATCGATCACGGCAAGTATATTGTGAAAGCGATCGTCGAAATTGAGGGAAAAACGGTCGTTACAGGTTTAGCGGCGGCAGATACGGTGGAAATCGCCGAAGATAGAGCCAGAGAACGGGCTTTACTGCTTTTAGAGGCTGAAAGCACCCCCGATCTCCAGCTTGTGGAAAAAGTCAGCCCCAATAATATTTCTCTACCGTCCGATTTACCTAAACCCGTCGCTAGTGCCAAAAAATCGACCAAAACGCCTAAAGTCACTGAAATACCTCGTCCTGAAGCTAAAATTGAACCGGAATTACCTCAAGTTAAGGATATTCCCCCAGCTAAAATTGAACCGGAATTACCTCAAGTTAAGGATATTACCCCAGCTAAAATTGAACCAGAATTACCCCAAGTTAAGGATATTCCTTTACCGGAACCAGAGCCTTTATTATTAGAAATGGAAACCGATAATTACTCCTTATTATCAGAATTGCCAGAAGAAGCGAGTTTAACCGAAGAAGAACCCCCAGAACCGGAACCAGTTGTTGTTATTCCTGAAGAAATCGATTATTCAGTTCTTAAAACTAAAATTGATGTGGAGATGAAACGATTAGCTTGGACCACAGAAAAAGGTCGGGAATACCTGATTTCTAGCTATGGCAAAAAGTCCCGTTTACTGCTAACTAATGAGGAGTTATTAGAATTCTATAACTACTTATCTAGTATCAGTGCCTAATCACTAAACCTGCTGCATAAATCAAAAATCTTCCGTTAAGTGAGGAGTCTCCGAGCCAGTATTCTCCGAGTCAGGAGAAGCAGAAAGAAATAGATTATTTCCTGGCAGTAGAAAAGCGATCTTTTTCTGAAAAAATCCTTAAATTAAGGACTTTAAGAGCAAGTCTGCGATTAAAAACTCAATTTTGCGGGAGATATAATAAAAAAGTAAGCTATTAAGTAGGGAGGCACAATTATTTGTAGGATGGGTTAGCGGTAGCGTAACATAATCGGGCGTTGGGTTTCATGCTTCAACCCAACCTACGTTCTTTTTCTCCCTATCTCCCTATCTCCCTATCTCACTGATAACTGATAACTGATAACTGATAACTGATAACTGATAACTGATAACTGATAACTGATAACTGATAACTGATAACTGATAACTGATAACTGATAACTGATAACTGATAACTGATAACTGATAACTGAATTAGTTTCTCACCGCTTCTGTTTCCACTTCTTTGGGAACAATAACCGGCACTCCGCTGACTGTTTCGATTTGATAAATAACGCGACTTAATTGGGAAGGACAACAGAGAGGATCCGTGTCTTTATAGCGATTAAAAACCACAATAATTCGATCGCTATTTTGTAAAACAATTCTCTGAGATGCCCCATCAGCGCGAGAATCCATCGGTCGCGGGGAAAGAGTGCCAGCGAATTTACCATCGACAAAAACAAAGTCTTGATAACCCATCGGTCGGCACATTCCATCCACTCCACTCATGGCCGAAATAATGCTAGTTTTACCATAGGTTTGCACGGCCCCGTACAGTAACCATCCTGCTTTATTAAGCGCTTGATCATTGGCAGTAATTGCCGGACGAACCTGTTCACGACACTGGTTATCAATCACGGTTTTAACGGGAGATTTGGGGATAGGTGCCTTGGCTTTATTCCAATTAGTTAACGGTCGATCAAACCAAGCTCGCGGAGTCTCTTTTTCTGGGGTTTGGCTAATAACTTCTAATAGCTTCCATGTTTCCGAATTTTGATTATTAGCTGGATTTGAGACGGTTTCAACGCTAACTTTAATTTGATATAAAAATCCTGGTTTATAATCAAATCCCTCGATACTATTGGCGAACAATCTCCAGTTTTCCTCTGGTTTTTCTCGCATCTGTAAACAGTCTTTGGTTGGGCCTTGGCTACAGGGTTGTTTCCTAGAATTGATATAAATTGTCTTTTCCGTGCGCGTGGTGGTCGGTGCGGGGGTAAAAGTGAGGATTCCTAAACCTTCGGGAGTACGATAAAATAATTGTAAATCGCCTTTAGCTGTCACTTGGAATTGTTCCACTCCTTGCAAGGCGGCCAGATATTGATTTTCTTGTTTCATCTGCGGTTCCGGACAAGCTTTTTTGGTAGTAGCGATCGCTTGGTTGATCTGGAACGTGCCATTATTGACTTGATAGCCGGTATTATACTGGTTGCATCCGGCCGAACCACTGAGGATATTTTTCTGGAAAGCGGCAGTAATTTCCGTTTCTTTGACCAAACTTCCGGCTGTCCACCCCCTTAGTTTCCATCGAGTCCCCTCCAAAGGGGAAGTATTAGCGATCGCAGCTTTCCCCGCTAAAGCACAACTTAGGGCAATTGTCAAGAAAATTCCCGTTTTTTTGGCGTTCAAAATTGCTATTCTCCTCGTCAAAGCAACAATTGTATTATGGCGTGGGGTAATCGACTGAGTGGTTAGGATAATTTTTCGGATTTCTCTTTCTGACCATCCCGTGACGGATGAAGAGAGAACAAGTTCCCTCAAACCTTAACCCAGTCAGAAAGTCATCGTTGTCAATAATCACTTTTTGCCCTCAAATGGCCAAAAGTTGACCCCAGTTCACCTTAAGCAGTACAATAAAAACCTTGAGTGACCCCTTAAACAAAAAAAACATCATGGCACAAGGACAAGGATTCGGATTCGGTCTCGGTAAGATTAAAGAATTACAAGACGCTTTCCAAAAAGCGCAACAGGTGCAACAAGGGGCCAAAGTTCTGCAAGAAGAACTGGAAAATATGGAAATTCCCGGCCAGAGTGAAAATGGCTTGGTGACAGTCTATCTCAGTGGCAACCAAGAACCCCGGGGGATTGAAATCGACCCTTCTCTCCTCTCCCAAGATCTGGAGATTGTGGCTGGGTCTATTCTAGAAGCCATGAAAGTCGCCTATAGTGCCTCCACGGAAACCATGCGCAGCAAAATGGAAGAACTGACCAGTGGTTTAAATATCCCCAGTATGTAATCGCTTTTGACGGCAATGGTAAGATGGAAAGTTGGACTAACAAACAAGGAGGTTCAACTTTGCTGACTTTGGGTGTCAATATCGACCATGTGGCCACAATTCGCCAAGCGCGCCGCACCGTGGAACCGGATCCCGTGGCGGCGGCAGTTTTGGCCGAAATCGGTGGTGCTGATGGCATTACCGTTCACTTGCGCGAGGATCGTCGTCATATCCAAGATCGCGATGTGCGGATTCTCCGGCAAACGGTGCGGACTCATCTGAATCTGGAAATGGCCCCGACGGAGGAAATGATCGCCATTGCTCTCGATATTAAACCCGATTATGTCACCCTTGTCCCCGAAAAGCGCCAGGAAGTGACCACGGAAGGGGGGATCGATATGCTGGGCAATTTTGACCGTTTTTGTCGGGTTGTAGAGCGCCTGCAAGCGGCTAATATCCCCGTTAGTTGGTTTATTGATGCCGATTTTGCCCAAATTCAAGCGGCCGCTAATACGGGGGCGAAATTTATTGAACTCCATACCGGTCAATACGCCGAAGCACAACAGGAGAGCGATCGTCAAGCATCGTTAACAATTCTTAAAGAAGGTTGTGAATACGCTTCCTCTCTGGGTTTGCGGGTGAATGCTGGTCACGGTTTGACCTATGGGAATGTTTATGCCGTCGCCTGTTTGCCCAATATGGAAGAATTGAACATTGGTCACACAATTATCAGTCGTGCGGTTTTGGTCGGGTTGGAACGGGCTGTTAGGGAAATGAAATTGGCTATGCGTGGACAATTGTAAAAGCCATCAGCTATCAGCTAATCTCCCGACTAACGAACAATTACACTGAAAAATTAAAGGAAAGATGATGACAACTTATTATTATTTGGTAGCCAGTCAAAAGTTTTTAGAAGAAGAAGCGATCGAAAAGGAAGTTTTGAAGGAAAGAATCAGGAATTATCAAGAAAAAGGTCAAGAAATTGATTTTTGGTTAATTGCCAATCCAGCTTTTTTAGATGCTCCCGCTTTTGCCGATATCAAAAAGAAAACTCCCCAACCGGCAGCGGCGATTGTTTCTCTCAATCAACAGTTTATTACTTGGCTGAAATTGCGTCTAGAATACGTTATTACCGGACAGTTTGAAGCTCCTTCCGATAGTATTCCCGAACCGTTAAAATAACCCTTTTGGACTGTGGTAAGTAAGTGGTTCTAATTAAATAGAAGATAGATTTTGGGTTCGATCCCCCCTGCCCCCCTTGATAAGGGGGGTGCCAATAGGCGGGGGGATCCCCCTTAATAAGGGGGGCTGACGATTTTAACACCTACCTACTTAGCTTGCCGTAACAAGGGAAAATTGCTAGTTTTTGTCTATGGCAAAAAATACAGACGAGGCAATCATTACCAGCTGACTTTGCCTTGGAGCTTGCTAATTTTTCCCTGACCGATTCCCGATACTCGATCCAAATCTTCTAGGGAAGTAAAGGGTTTTTGTTGCCTGGCAGCGATAATTTTTTCGGCTAATTTGCCACTGATACCGGGTAAACTATCTAATTCTTCTTTGGTGGCGGTGTTTAAATTAATTAAGCGATCGCTTTTAATTGTTACAGATTGGGGGCAGTTTTTTCTATCCTGTTCGATCCGATTTTTAATAGTTTCCGGCAGTCCTAATTTAGCGGTACGGTAAAGATATTGAAATTCTCGATCGAAATGAGCGGCAACGGTGGGATTATCGATAATAACTAAAGCTTCATCGTTTTGATGGTTAGCAGCTCTTGACCAATTATGAGAACCAGTAATCACAATTTTATCATCGATTAAACCGAATTTATGGTGTAATTTATCTCCCGGGGCTAGATCGGTAACTCCTAGGGTATTAATTGGGTTTTGCCAAGGCTGATTATCTGGTTCATAACGACATTTATTACTGAGAGCAACTCCTAATAAATCTAATCCTTCGCTATAGTATCGGAAGGCAAAACTAGGATCAATTAAAGCTTTAATTTCTATCCCTTTTTGATGTCGTTGGGCGAGAATATTAGCTAGAGGCTGTTCCGTCAGGACAAACAGGGCTAAATTCACGGATTTTTCAGCTTTATTTAAAGTTTCACCAATGAGACCATTGCTAGTAATTGCCCAGGGATAAGTGGTAGAATCGGGGGAAAATTTTACCGTCAGACTACTATTACCGATAGTAATTTTTTGCGGTTTTCTTTGGGGTTTATCTAACCCAAATCTAGGACGATCTTCCCTTCCCCACATCAGATTAAATTCTTGTTGAAAAACTCTAGCTAGTGGGGGATTAGTAATGACTAATAAGTGATTGGCATTCCCGACAGTTTTGGGATTAGAAAAGTCTCCATGAATATCACTTAAGGTATAGTTAGCTGAACTGATTAAAGTAGTGTAATTATCAATAACCATGAATTTATGGTGCATTAAACTGCTACCTTTTGAGCGATCTGCCCTATCATCAATTAGGGGAATACCAGCTTTTTTGAGGATAGTAATTGCATCTCTTTGGGCGATTTCCTCCGCACTTAATTTACCATCTCGATTTAGATCAACTAAGTCAAAAAGGTTTTGATAACGTTCCTGTTCTCGATCGCTTGATTGTTCTTGATTTTTAGCTAAACTATTAATCGGTTTATTGTAAATATTTTCGAGAATAACCCTAACTTTAATTCCCTGCTGATGACGAGCAACTAAAGCTTGAGCGATGGCGGGTAAACGTAACTCTTGCACCGCTAGATCGAGCGAACTTTTTGCCGAGTTGATATGATCAATAATAACCTGTTCTAAATTATCCCCCGGGCGATTAATTTGGCGATAGGGATCGGTATAATTTGAACCCTGGGCTTGATTATAATTAAAATAGACTTGAATATATTGATCTTGGGGCAAGGGTTGGGGACGATTTTGGATAACATTCAGAGAATGACAGCCACCCAAAAGAAAAACTGTTCCTAACAAAAATCCCAACTGTCCCATAGGCCGAATTTTTTTTAATCTCAATTTATCTATTGCCATTTTTGTCCACATAATTATCATTACCCTAGGATTCAGGAGGGAATTTTTACCTAAGGAGGTTCTCGGAAATCTGTATGTACTAAATTGATTATAATCAATCCTGATTCTAGATTGAAGACGATGGCTTTGTCTTTGATTGCTTAAATCGCTGACCAAAGATGTGACATCTAGTTAGGGAATTTTGTTATAATCTGGGGAACAATAGCACTGTTCTTCTAGATTTGGGTTTTACCATGACTGAACTTTTACCCCAATGCAGTAATCTGGCTGGTAATGTTAACAGTATAATTGAACTATTCAAAGGCGAATCCTCTCTCCGCAATCAACAGGATACCAGCAAGATAGAAATTGCCCTACAAAAAGTTATTTCTCCCAAATTTGAAATCGTTTTTGCCGGTGCTTTTAGTGCCGGCAAATCAATGTTAATCAATGCACTTTTAGAGCGAGAATTGCTGTATAGTGCCGAAGGACACGCAACGGGTACAGAATGTTATATTGAGTACGCAGAAGCTGATGGGGAAAGAGTGGTTTTAACCTTTCTCAGCGAAGTAGAAATTCGTACTTTAGTCGATACCGTCTGTCAAAATCTGCAATTAACTAATCCCAGTAACATTAATTCCCCCGAATACTGTAGTCAGTTAAACCAATACTGTCAAAAAATTATCGAACAGGAAGGGGGAGAAGGCAAATCCGAGCGAGCTAAACAAGCTCAGGGTTTAAAATTATTAATTGAAGGATTTACTCAAAATCGTGAGCGGATCCATACGCTGCATAATGCCACCTATTCCATGGAACAATTTCACTTTTCTAATTTAGCAGAAGCGGCAAGTTTTGCCCGTCGTGGTAGCAATAGCGCCGTCTTAAAACGTCTAGAATATTACTGTCATCATCCTCTCCTTAAAGATGGTAACGTTTTGGTAGATTTGCCCGGTATTGATGCCCCAGTCAAAAAAGATGCCGCATTAGCCTATCGTAAAATAGAGCATCCTGATACTTCAGCAGTGGTTTGTGTTTTAAAGGCTGCTTCTGCGGGAGAATTAGCCACAGAAGAAACGGAATTACTCGAAAAAATTAGCTCTAATGCTGGTATTCGTGATCGAGTTTTTTATGTTTTTAACCGCATTGATGAAACCTGGTACTCAGCCCAACTAAAACAGCGTTTAGAGAACCTAATTCAAACGCAATTTCGTGATACTTCCCGCATTTACAAAACCAGCGGACTTTTAGGGTTTTATGGGTATCAGGTGAAAAATCAAACCAATATTAATCAGCGTTATGGGTTAGATTCTATCTTTGCCGAAAGTGTTAAAAATTTAGGAGGACAAGAAGAAACACCGCAATTTGTCAGCGAGTTTAATAACTATTGTGCCAACTCTGGTAAATTACTGGCAACTCCCTTTAAAGTTTCCATCCACGGTTATGAAACTCCTAATAAAAATTACTTCCGAGTTTTAAGTGAGTGGGGAACTCCTTTACTAGAGCAGTTAATTGCTGATAGCGGTATCGAAGAATTTCGCAGGGCAATTACTCGTTATCTTACCGAAGAAAAACGTCCGCAATTGTTTGCAACTTTAGCTGATGATTTACAATCTCTCTGTATCACTCTCAAAAATCATTATCAAGGGATTTATAGTGATTTAGAAAGTCAACCACGAGAAATTGAGGCGATGAAAGCTCTGGAGTTAAATCACCTCAATCAAGAGTTAAAGGAAGTGGGAGAGAAATTAACTAAACATATCGATGGTTATGTCAATGCTATCGTGGTTAATAGCGATGAAAACTTTGAGGAAGACTTTAAGAAACTGAAAGCGAGAATGGTATCAAGATTGGATGAGTTATTAAATACTTTTTCTGTTAAAAATGCTTACTCGCAAGCGACTTTAACTCATCCTCGCAATGCTACAGCACCTTTATTAGCAGTATTAGTGGAAGCTTTTTATTATCTGTCTAACCAGCTAGAAGATGTGTTAATTGAGGAGTCAACCAGTTTAATTAGTCGCTTTTGTCAGCGTCTTTTAGATGCGGTAAGACAAGGTGATTATTATCGGCAAATCTATCGTTTATTAGGCAATGATGGCCACCTAGAAAGTCAGCTAAAACAGCTAGAATTGCAGTTAATTCATGCCTTGATTTCCGAAGCAAAAACTGAGTGTGATCGCTATGTAAGAGAAAATCATAATTTTTACAACGAAGGCACTTTTTCGATCTTTCAATTTCGGGAAACTGTGCAACAAACTGCCCAAGGTTATGACTGTGAAAGTATTCTTGCTGCCGAACCTGCTATCCGTCAATTACTTAAGTTAGATTTTGAGCCAAAAGTATCAGCAACAATTCATAAAAACTTCCGCCAAACTGTTAATAATACTCTGAAAAATCAATTGATACCAATGGCAAAAAAACAAGCGGATACTATTCTACAACAGTTCAATCAAGCTCGTTCTTATCTAGAACAAACTTTAGAACAGGAAGCAGCGGAAAAAATTGCGAATAATGCCCGAAAACAGGAAGAAATTCACCAAAAAATTGAGGATTATAATCAAGCGATCAACTCTCTCAATACTTGTTTAACTGCTATGGGTTTACAGAAAAATCATTTACCTGTAATTGGTGAACAAGAATTAGAGATTGTCCCTGAAGTTGTTAATCACTCCAGCAATTAATATGGGGAGTGGGAAGGTGGGAAGTGGGGGGAAACAATCCATCTGTTAAAAACCGATTTGCTGTCAAAGCAAAAAATTAATTAAAATTAAAACTCATCGGGGGATAAGCGATCGAAGTCTTGTTATTCTTAAACTGGTAGGTTTTGGGATTTTTCTAGGCCCGCAGCTTAACCCGATCAACCGATAACCGATAGAGGGGTGCAGAATGGGAGAATGGTTAGATTTTACCGATGAAGTGGTCACTGTTAATGGCAAAGGTGAGGAAATTAAACGGGAAAAAGTCACTAATCGAGGTTATAAATATTTTTTAAGCAAAAAAACCTTTTTAGAAATGATTTCTATCCCTAGCGGTCAATACCTCATCGGTGCGCCCAAAAGCGAGTTAGGCTGGAAATTGAGTCAAAGTCCCCAATCTCTGGTTAATATTCAGGCTTTTTGTCTGAGTCGCTACCCAATCACCCAACGACAATGGCGCGAGGTGGCAAAATTAGAACCGGTAAATATTGAACTTAATCCCTATCCGGCCCATTTTGAAGGTTATGATCGCCCAGTAGAACAAATTAACTGGTGGGAAGCGGTGGAATTTTGCGATCGCCTATCCCGTCTCACCGGACTCAATTATCGTTTACCCGCAGAAAAAGAATGGGAATACGCTTGTCGGGGGGGTACATCAACCCCCTTCCACTTTGGCCCGACAATTTCCACTGATTTAGCCAACTATTCCGGGGTGGACTGGGATTATGGCGGCAAAGTGTGCAGTTCTGGTCGTTATGGGGAAGGTCGCCTAGGATGCGATCGCAGGGAAACCACACCGGTGGGAATGTTTGCCGTCGCTAACCCTTTCGGACTCTACGATTTGCACGGAAATGTCAGGGAATGGTGTGCAGATTACTGGCGCGATAACTACGAAGCAGCCACAATAGAAGATAGGGACAGACGAGTTTTACGCGGCGGTTCCTGGAATGACGGTCCCAACAAATGTCGCTCGGCCTACCGAGTCAAATTTATGGCTACTGCTGGACTCTATGATATTGGTTTTCGTGTCGTTAGCGATAATTCTCCTTAAATCTGAAAACCGATCACTGATTACTGGTGACAGGGAGGTGAAAAAATTGAACATAGAACTACCCCAGCAAATAATCAGCGAATTTTGTCAGAAATGGCAGATATCTGAAATGTGTTTATTCGGATCGGTTTTGCGGGAAGATTTTCGTCCAGATAGCGATATTGATATACTGGTCAGTTTTCAAGATAGTGTTTCTTGGGGACTTCTGGAGTTTTCGAGGATGAAACGGGAATTAGAGAATTTATTGGGACGGAAAGTTGATTTGCTAACGAAAAAATCGATCGAGCAGAGTCATAATTGGATTCGTCAACGAGAGATTTTAGGGACAGCGCAAGTGATTTATGTGGCGGGATAAGGCTTTTTTACTAGATATTGTCCGAGCAGGTCAATTAGCTCAACAATTTGCCGAGCAACTGGCAAAATTGGCAGGTGTTGGTCAGACAATTTTTGAAAATGTACCGCTCCTCGATCGAGAGTTAGAATTGATTTTAGAGACAATAAAGGTGATTTAACCAAATGATTGCTAACTTTGACCATAACTATCTTTCCCCGGAAGATTATTTAGCAACGGAGAGAATAGCCAAGTATAAACACGAATATATTCGCGGTCAAACCTACGCCATGGCTGGTGCAAGTAAAGCCCACGGTATGATTATTATCAACTTAGCCACACTTTTAAAAAACCGGCTGCGGGGTAGTGGTTGTCTTGTCTATGCCACAGATATGAAAGTTCGTCTAGAAATAGCTAATAGTTATTTTTATCCCGATCTTGTAGTTACTTGCGACTCGCGAGATAATCAGTCTTTCTCGGAAGATTTTATCCGTTATCCGCGCTTGATTGTAGAAGTATTATCCCCCACTACGGCTGCCTTTGCTCGCAACGCGCTCGCGAAGCGAGATCGGGGTGATAAATTTGCCGACTATCGTTCCCTTGAAACTTTAGAAGAATACGTTCTTATCAGTCAAGAACGCATCAGTGTGGATTGTTTTCGTCGCAATGACGAAGGATTCTGGGTTCTTTATCCCTACAGCAAAGGAGCAGATATTTATCTAGCTAGTATCGATTTTCACTGTGCGATCGCATCTTTATATGAAGATATAACAGAAATCCGTTAAAAAATCAGATCAGTTTTTTTCTATGTACTATTTACTTTTTACTTGATTAATGCTTGCTATTCTCTCCGCTATTATTCCAGTGGGTTTTATTATCCTCATCGGTGTGATAGCAGGAAAAATTCTCACCGTTGAAGTGCATTCCCTTTCCCAAATCACGGTGTATATTCTTGCTCCCGCTTTGGTGATTGATGGACTCTATCGCACCACTTTATCCGGCAGCAATATCGGTTTAATTCTCCTAGGCTTTGCCCTTATTTCACTGGTAATAGTGATTGTCGTCGAAATTATCGCCTATTGTCTCAGTCTCGATGATGATACCCGCAAAAGCCTCATGGCTGCCGCCGTGATGCCTAATAACGGTAATATGGGTTTACCTGTGGCTAGTTTTGCCCTGGGTGCGGCCGGACTGGAAAGAGCGATAATCTATATGATTGGCTCTAGTATTCTGTTATTTGGTATTAGTCCCGCTTATTTGCGAGGAAAAAGCTTTCTTTCAGGATTTCGCCTAGTTTTTCGCTTGCCCTTAATCTGGTCAATTTTTATCGGCATTAGCTTTCAAACTTTCTCTTTTCATCTTCCCCTGCAATTAGATAAAAGTATTAGCTATCTAGGACAAGCGGCAATTCCTTTGGCTTTAATTATCCTAGGTATTCAATTATCTCAGCAAAAATTAGCGATCGGTAAATTAGAATTATTAGGAGCCGGTTTGCGTCTTTTAGTCGCTCCTCTTTTGGCATTTGCGATCGGCAGTAGTTTAGGATTAACTGGTATGGATCTAAAAATTCTTATCCTACAGAGTGCCATGCCCACCGCCGTTAATACCGTCATTTTAGTCACAGAATTCGGTGGTTCAGCCGCTTTAATGGCCCGCACAGTTGTGGTCACTACCCTTGCTAGTTTTCTGACTATTCCTTTCTTTCTTTGGTTATTAAAAGTCTATTTATAGCAGTTATCTTAAGGGTGAGGTGCGAAGTTTTCGTTTTGGGGAGCCAGTATTCAGTTATCAGTATTCAGGGGGTGCATCTCATTTTGGTAAATCTACTAATTTGGGATTTTTAAGGGGAAACTTTCTCCTAAAATTGGGCGTTACTTTCGGTTTTATCACTCAACCCTAGGGTTGAGTGATAGTAGGGTTGATTCATGAATCAACCCTACCCAAACCCCCCGTTGGGGCCCAAACCCCGGAGCGCATTAGTTTTTCGGTGGGATGCTTACACGCGATTGTTCATATTTTTGTACTAATTTAAGAGTCACTGATAATTGCTAATTGTCGGTATTTCTGCAAATGTGGGATGCACTCGCTAAAACTCCTCTTTTTCACTTTTTACTTGACAAATTACCGGCTATTTGCTGCGGGGTCCGGTATTCAGGAACTAAATCTTGTAGGGACTTAACTAAGCCCTGACGGTCATTAAGTTGAATATAATTAAGCAGTTGCTCTAATTTGATTTGCAATTTGTCCCAAGCAAGAAAGTGTTCATGAGCGCAAAAAATCTTTGGGTGAGCGGTGGGAAGAGCTTTATCGGTATCGATTAATAATTCTTCGTAGAGTTTTTCCCCTGGTCTTAATCCTGTGATTTCAATATTGATATCTTGTCCTAATTCCAAGCCACTTAAACGAATCATCTGTAGGGCCAAATCGTAAATTCTTACCGGTTCACCCATATCTAACAGGAATACCTCACCCCCTCGGGCCATGGCTCCTGCTTGTATAACCAAACGCACCGCCTCTGGAATAGACATAAAATAGCGAATAATATCGCGATGGGTGAGGGTAATATTCTTACGTTGGGCGATTTGTTCCCGGAAACGCGGCACCACGGAACCGCTACTATCGAGAACATTGCCAAAGCGGACGATAGCGCAACAGGTGGAAGTGTCGGGTAAAGCGGCCAAAGCTTGCACGACTAACTCAGCACAGCGTTTACTGGCCCCCATAATGTTAGTCGGTCTGACGGCCTTATCGGTGGAAATGAGAACTAAATTACTAACTGAATTCTCGATCGCGGTCTGAGCGACATTTAAGGTTCCCCAAACATTAGTGTAAATCCCCTGACTAGCATTGGCTTCCACAAGGGGAACGTGCTTATAGGCGGCCGTGTGATAAATTGTCTCAATCTGGTGTTGTTGGATGACTCGGGCCAGATGATTGCGGTCGAGAACATTGCCTAGATAGGCATACTTGCGTAAATCGGCATAATTTTCACTTAAATCGAGATCGATTTTGTAGAGGGAAAACTCGTTTAATTCGTAGATTACCAAGCATTTTGGCTTGAGGAAGGCGATTTGTCGGCATAATTCCGAACCGATGGAACCGCCCCCCCCAGTGACTAACACCGCTTTACCCGTGACATTTTTTCCCAAAAGTTCGGCATGGGGTAGAATTTCTTCCCGTCCTAATAATTCCGAGACATCGACACTGCGAATCTGATTGATGGCCGCTTCTCCCGATAAAATTTTTGAGAGGGGAGGGACGGTTTTGATGACGATGGGTAAAGTTTCTAGACTTTCGATGATTTGCCGCTTTTTGGCCTTGGCTACATTCGGAATAGCGAGAACAACCCAGTCAAAGGCCCGTTTTTGGTGCAGTAGTGTCAATTGAGAGGGGGAATAAACCCTAATGCCTTGGATAACTCGCTGCTGCAAATCGGGATTATCATCAACAAAGGCCAATAAACGATAGTGGGGGTCATTTTGTAGGGAACGTGCTAATTGACAACCCACAACCCCCGCACCATAGATAACAATTGTCGGTTCCTTATCTACACTACTGACGTAAATATTCAGACGGTGAAAGACAGAACGAATCAACAATCTCACCCCAATAACCAATACTAGGGTTAACAATGCGTCGATAATCAGGACTGAACGCGGCAAAAAGGCATCCCTTTGAAAGTAGGCCAGACTGATTAAAACCCCTGAACTATAGAGAACCGCTTGCATTACGGACGAAAGAAACTCTAATCCTGTATAACGTACTACGGGACGGTAAATACCTTTGAGATAGAAAACTAGAGTTTTAATGGCGATTAAGCCCAATATTTCCCCTAAAAAAGGTCTAATTTGCTGATATTCGAGGCTAAGATTAAACCTGAGAGAGAAGGCTAGATAGATGGTTAGACTAAAAATAAGGCAATCGGTGACCATTAAAAGAGATCGCTTCGATGACCTAGATAGGGAATTAGCTAATTTAAGGATTTTGTTGGCCAGTTTTCTATACATTATCCAATTGATTAATTAATTTTAGGTAAAATGATGTTTGGCTCTCCCCGACTTGGTGTGATAATCAGTGTTTATCGTTTCTAGTAGTCTTGCTAGGCAAGGCTTTGAAGACTATCTTTCCAGAAAATTATCCCTATTCTTCTTGCTTCCACACAGAAACAAGAAGAGCCAATATATTCTTGATAACAGTAGAGCTGCCGAGCTGCCCGTCTTTCCGGAGATGATATCACCCAAACCCAATTATGTCAAGTGGCGGGATTTGTCAAGACTTTTTTTCCTTTTACCAACTTTTCATCTCTCCCCAAAAATTTTCTGCTCCCGCAAACTAGCCGATAAATCACCGCTAGTCAAGGTTAAAATCAAGAATTGACACAAAAATTTATCGAGTCAAGTTATGAGTAATCAGTACGATGCGATCGTGATTGGGTCGGGAATCGGGGGATTGGTGACAGCGACGCAATTAGCGGCAAAAGGGGCAAAAGTCTTAGTTTTAGAGAGTTATCTGATCCCGGGGGGCAGCGCGGGTTATTTTGAACGAGAGGGTTATCGTTTTGATGTGGGTGCTTCGATGATTTTTGGTTTTGGCAAAAAGGGGACGACTAACCTCTTAACCAAAGCTTTGGCAGCGGTGGATATGAGTATCGAAACCATTGCCGATCCCGTCCAGATTCATTATCATCTCCCGGACGGATTAGACTTAAAAGTTCATCGCGACTACGAACAATTTTTACAGGAATTAATTAGCCATTTTCCCGCAGAAAAAACCGGTATCCGGCGCTTTTACGATGAATGCTGGCAGGTGTTTAATTGCCTCAATAGTATGGATTTACTATCGCTGGAAGAACCCCGCTATCTGACTAGGGTTTTTTTCCAGCATCCCTTATCCTGTTTGGGATTGGTCAAGTATTTACCCCAAAATGCGGGAGATGTGGCCAGAAAATATATTAAAGACCCGAAATTATTGAAATTTATCGACATGGAATGTTATTGTTGGTCGGTAGTACCCGCCGATCGCACTCCGATGATTAACGCGGGAATGGTCTTTAGCGATCGCCATTACGGCGGAATTAACTATCCCCGAGGGGGAGTAGGACAGATTGCTCTCAAGTTAGTCGCGGGATTGGAAAAAGCCGGTGGTGAAATCCAGTATCAAGCGAGAGTTACCAAGATTATTTTAGATGCAGGACGGGCGATCGGGGTAAGATTGACCAATGGTAAGGAATATTACGCTAAAAAGATTGTTTCTAATGCCACCCGTTGGGATACCTTCGAGAAACTACTCCCCCCGGAATCTCTCCCCCGCAGTGAAAAAAATTGGCAAAAACGCTATCAAAAATCCCCCAGTTTCCTCAGTTTGCATCTGGGAGTCAAGGCCGATGTATTACCGTCAGGAAGCGAATGTCACCATATTTTACTAGAAGATTGGGAAAATATGGAAGCAGAACAGGGAACTATCTTTGTTTCTATTCCTACCTTACTCGATCCCTCCCTCGCACCCCCGGACCATCATATCATTCATACTTTCACCCCTAGTTGGATTGATCAATGGCAAAAACTGCCCCCCCAAGAATATCAACAGAAAAAAGAGGCCGCTGCTCATCGTCTCATCGATCGCCTGAAAAAACTCTTTCCCAAACTAGATACAGGATTAGATTATATCGAAATTGGCACGGCCCGCACCCATCGCCGCTTTTTGAATAGAATCGATGGCAGTTACGGCCCAATACCGCGAAGAAAACTGTTAGGCTTATTAGGAATGCCCTTTAATCGCACAGCTATTCCTAATCTTTATTGTGTGGGAGATAGTACCTTCCCCGGTCAAGGATTAAACGCAGTGGCCTTTTCCGGTTTTGCTTGCGGTCATCGTCTAGCGGTAGATCTCGGTTTACCTCGTCCCAGAGATTAAAAGCTGAAAATCAGGATTTTTACCGGCGAATTCGGCAACAGTTCCGGAATACTTGACAGCGTTTCTCAGATAGATGATCTGCATTTTTGCAACTGGAGTTTTTACTTCGGCAAGGTTTAATTTATACTTCACCTTGATGAGAAACGCTGTAGATCGGTTTTGCTGATGACTGATAACTGATAACTGATCACTGATCACTGATCACTGATAACTGATGACTGATAACTGATAACTGATGCTTACTCCTTTTGATTCCCCCAAATCTTTACATTGGCAGCAAAGCTTGCGAGCGCCGATTGTTCGTCAATTGGAGATATTTAGCTTTACAATGCAGTTTTTGACTTTTTTGCTCTGGGATCGTTTAACGGGGGCTAATAGGGGCAAAAAACGGCAAAGGAGAGCGAAATGGTTAGTTGATCGCCTCATTAATTTGGGACCAACTTTTATTAAAATTGGACAATCTTTATCGACGCGAGCAGATTTAATTCCGCTCGAATATATCGAACAATTAACCCAATTACAGGATCGAGTTCCCGAATTTAATAGTCAAGAAGCGATCCGAGTTATTGAAACAGAATTAGGACAAACCCTAGATAATTTATTTGAAAGTTTTACCGTGTCTCCCCTCGCTTGTGCCAGTTTAGGACAAGTGCATCGAGCGCGGTTATTAAGTGGGGAAGAGGTCGTTATTAAGGTACAAAGACCGAATCTGGAAGGACTATTTAATCTCGATTTTGAATTGTTGCATCGTCTCACCCGTTGGTTAAATATTTTCCCCGGGGTGAAAAAATATAATTTAGAAGCTATCTACCAAGAATTCTTTGAGCTACTCTTTCAAGAAATCGATTATATTCATGAGGGCAAAAATGCCGAACGCTTTCGGGAAAATTTTAAGAATTATCCTCAGGTAAAAGTTCCTTTAGTTTACTGGCAATATACCACCCGCAGGGTATTAACTTTGGAGTATGTGCCGGGGATTAAAGTGGATGATCGAGAGACTTTACTAGCTAACGGTATTAATGTAGATGGGATTATTCAACTGGGGATCTGTTCCTATCTCAAACAACTATTACAGGATGGTTTTTTTCAATCGGATCCCCATCCGGGTAATATGGCAGTCAGTCAGGAAGGGGAGTTAATTTTCTACGATTTCGGCACGATGTTCGAGTTAAAGTCCGTCGCTAAAGATCAAATGATTGAAACCTTTTTCGCTATCTTGAGAAAGGATACAGAAACAGTCTTAAAAACCTTGATGTATATGGGTTTAATTGAACCCGTTGTAGAGCTGCAACCCGTGCGAAATATCGTGCAGTTTCTCTTAGATGAATTTCGCGATAAACCGGTAGATGTGAGGGCCTTTGAACAAATTAGCGATCAAGTGTATTTAATGTTTAAACAGCAACCTTTTCGCTTACCTCCCCAAATGACTTTTATTATTAAATCTGTCACCACTTTGGATGGGATTGCCCGCTCTTTAGATCCCCAGTATAATTTATTAGCAGCTAGTCAACCTTTTGTGAAAAGTCTAGCGGTATCGGGAGGAACTACCAACACCATGCTTACCCTAGCTAATCAAGCGCGCACTTTTCTTAAACAACAATGGCAAAAAGGTAATAAAAACGAGAGAATGATCCGTCAATTAGAGGAAAAAATCGAGCGAGGAAATTTAGTTTTTCAAGTTAAGTCACGGGAAAATGAACGACTTCTGAAAAGAATTTATCTGGGAATTAAAATATTAATTAATGTCTGTCTATTGGGATTTAGCATTATCTCAGCCATATTTTTATTAGACACCAACTATAGCAAACTGGCCATTATTCCCTTCAGTTTAGCTGGGTTATTTGCTTTATTTTTTCTGCGTTCTTCCATGGCTTTATTGATTCAGGAAAGATTAGATAAAATGTTAGACAAGTAAAGAATTATCATTTTTATTAGTAGATGGTTTTTGTTATCGGCAACAAAAATTAAAGTTTGACGGGCTGTCTGTTGACAAGATTTTCCAGAAATTATCATAAGGAAAATGTTTTCATTGTACCCCGCAGCAAGAGGACAGGAAAATGTTGTTAAAATCTTTAGCCCTTAGTTCCCTTGTCGGATTATCCTTAGTTACATCTATCGCAAATTTATCAATCCAGTCAGTTAGTGGGACTTAGGCGTTTTCGGTCAGCAAAAAAGGCTCAAATCATTACGGGACAAAGGGTTAACCTCGATTTATGATTTTCCTTGATATATCTGGGTTTCAGCGATTTTGGGCTTCTCGAAGTAAATCCCAAGCGGGGATTGGAGTTGAGGCTTTTCTCGATTTGTTTTTTGTCTAAGTCTCATTAGTTCCTTTAGCTGGAGAGATTGCTGTGAGAATCCAACAGACGGTTTATGATTGTGTTTATCGGGCTTTTGCAGTGCATAAAAAGCTGTCCAATGATCACAACAGATGAACGTTTTTTTAGGCGTTACAGGGAGATAGTTTAGGGTCTTATTTATTTTGGCTAGGGACTTCCAGAAATTACTCATAAACGAAAAAGGCTATAATGTTAAATAAATTATCTTAATAAACATGACATCAGAAACCGCCAATTATGATGAACCTTGAAAAAAAGCATTAAGCGAATATTTTGAAGCGTTTTTATGCTTCTTCTTTCCCGAAGTTTACCAAGAAAACGGGTTTCTCGAAGAAACCCGTTTTCTTGACTTTAAGACAAAAAAACGTTTCGCCAGCGCGGAATAGCTGATAAATATCCTCAAGGGTTAAAGGTTCACTCATAGACTGACATCGAAAACAAAACACCCCCTAATCATTTTAGCGATTCGGTCGAGAAAACCGAGGAGAGCGAGAGAGCAAAAACGAGATAAATATTAAGAATTATGTAAAAAGCTTGACAAATATGTAAAAGTGCAATTTTAAAAACCGAGGACTAAGCTAACTTGTGGATACGACGCACAATTATTATTCATACTAAATCCGTTGAGTATAGGCTATTTATGAGGACAGGCAAAAGGTACTCATGCAAGAGGCAAAAGGGGCAATAAATAATCAGTCTTTAATAACCGGATTTAGTATTCAGATCTTGATTCGGCAAGGCCAGCACTCAAATTAATACTCGCAATCATAGAGAAAAGGTTATATAAATCTAGCTAATCATTTACTTGAGTAATTGGTATTTTACAAATCGCTGAAAGCAAGTCACCATAGGAATTAAGCAAATGCAGTTCCGAATCAAATCCTGTGGGAGATAAAAATTATGGTTGCTTTAATCACCCCAAAACCCGCTAAAACCAGCCGTTTAACCACACAAATCCAAGAAATCGCCGAAAATACTTTTACCTTGCGCTGTTTGGATTGGGATCGCGATCGTTTTGATATCGAATTTGGTTTAGAAAACGGTACCACTTATAACTCTTTTGTTATTCAAGGGGAAAAAACCGCCCTAATTGATACATCTCACCGCAAATTCGATCGCCTTTATCTGGAGGAATTAACTAAACTAATCAACATCAATCATCTTGATTATTTAATTATCAGTCACACCGAACCCGACCACAGTGGTTTAGTCAAAGAAGTTTTGGAATTAGTCCCAGAAGTTACCGTGGTTGGGGCAAAAGTTGCCATGCAATTCCTCGAAAACATGGTACACAGACCCTTTAAACAGTTAATCGTTAAAAGTGGTGATACTTTAGATTTAGGCAATGGTCATGTCTTAGAATTTGTTTCAGCCCCTAATCTTCATTGGCCTGATACTATCTTCACTTTTGATGCTAAAACTGCCACCCTTTTTACCTGTGATGCTTTCGGAATGCACTTTTGTGATGATCAAATCTACGATCGAGAAAAAGACCTGCTAGAAGCCGATTTTCAAACCTATTATAACTGTCTGATGCGACCGAATGCTCGTTCAGTTTTAGGGGCAATTAAAAGAATCGAGAAATTTGAGATTAATCTCATTGCCACTGGTCACGGTCCCCTATTAAAACACCATATTTCTGATTGGGTGGGACGCTATCAAACTTGGAGTCAAGAACAAACTTCTGCCGATACTTTAGTGGCTATATTCTTTACCCAAGATTACGGACAAAGCGAACATTTAGCTACTATGATTAGTCAGGGTTTGACTAAAACTGATGTGGTGACAGAATTAGTCGATATGAATAATGCTGATCCCCACGAAGTCAGAGAATTAATCAATCAGTCTAAGGGAGTTGTCATCGGAATGCCTCCCCAATCTTCCCTGACTAACCAGACGATTTTAAGCACGATTCTTGCTGCAGTTAATGGCAAACAAGCGGTAGGATTATTTGAGTCAGGAGGTGGGGAAGATGAACCAATTTTTCCCTTGAGAAATAAATTACAGGAAATGGTCGCGATCGAAGCTTTTCCTCCTCTTTTAGTTAAAGACAATCCCAATCAATCCCTCGATTTTATTGCCGATGAAGCAGGAACCGACCTCGGCCAATGGTTAAGCCGAGAAAAAACGATTAAACAAATTAAATCGATTAACAACGACTTAGAAAGAGCTTTAGGCCGTATTAGTACCGGATTGTATCTAATTACTTCCCAAAAAGCCGATTTATCTAGTGCCATGATTGCCTCTTGGGTGACACAAGCAAGTTTAAATCCTTTAGGTGTGGCGATTGCAGTGGCCAAAGATCGGGCAATGGTATCCTTTTTACAGCCTAGCGATACCTTTGTTTTAAATGTTTTAGCTGAGGATAATTACCAGAAATTAATGAAACATTTCCTCAAGCGTTTCTCTCCCGGTGCCAATCGTTTTGAAGGCATTAAAACCTATACTGCCAATAATGGATCACCAATTTTAGCGGATGCCTTAGCTTACATAGAATGTGAAGTCACCAGTCGTTTAGATTGCGGCGATCATTGGGTAGTTTATTGTACCGTTAATACCGGACGAGTTGCCCGTTTAGATGTCTTAACTGCTGTCCATCATCGCAAAGTTGGCAACCATTATTAACAGTTATCAGTTATCAGTTATCAGTTATTAAGTAGGGAGGCACAATTATTTGCAGGATGGGTTAGCGGTAGCGTAACATAATCGAGCGTTGGGTTTCATGCTTCAACCCAACCTACGTTCATCTTATATTTAATTCCACCCACCTACTTAGTTATCAGATTTGATTGTTCAGTGGATAGTGTTAAGTAGGAAGTTGCCGCTTTCTTTTCACTGATTACTGTTTACTGCTCACTGATCACTGAAACATCCAATTCTATCAATCTTAGGAGAAATAAAATGTACGAACCAATTAAAAACCCTTCCCCAATGATGGTGCGAGTAGTGCAAGTCTTAGAAATGATTCAAGATTTAATTGTCATTTCTCTCTGTATCGGTTTATTTAGCTTCATGGTGTTAGAAGTCAGAGAAATGTTTATGTCTCTGCTGCCACCGATTCAATTTCGGATTATTACCGCCGATATTTTATTCCTCTTAATTCTAGTAGAATTGTTCCGATTGTTGATTATTTATTTGCAAGAAAAACGAGTTTCTATCGGTGTTGCCGTGGAAGTTTCTATCGTCTCGGTTTTGCGAGAATTAATTGTCAGAGGAGTCCTAGAAACTAATTGGACACAAGTATTAGCTGCCTGTGCTTTTCTAATAGTTCTCGGTACATTAATGGTGTTAAGAGTTTGGCTTCCTCCCACCTTTGAAGGTATCGATCCTGAACAAAAAGTTTCTGAACGTTATCGTCAACATTTAGTTAAAGAATTAACTGAAATAAACAGCAAAATTTAGTCAGTTATCAGTTATCAGTTATCAGTTATCAGTTATCAGTTATCAGTTAGAAGGGGATAGGAAAATGGGGGAATAGGGTAATGGGGAGATAGAGTAATTTCAACTAAAACTCTAAAACCTCACTCCCCCCACACCCCACACCCCACACCCCACACCCCACACCCCACACCCAACACCCAACACCCAACACCCAACTTAACAATTATGACCACTAATACCTTAATTCCCAATCCTGCTATCAATAATCGCTCCCGCGATGTTCAAACCGCAGAAATTGCCGATAAAACTTGGGTTTTTCGCTCCCGTACTTGGGACAGATTAAAATTTGAAATAGAATATGCTCGTCAACGGGGAACCACGGCTAATTCCTATCTTATCTGTGGCGATAAAACCGCCTTAATCGATCCCCCTGGAGAATCCTTCACGGAAATTTATTTAGAAGAAATTCGTCAATATATCTCCTTACATCGTCTCGATTATCTGATTCTCAGTCACGTTAATCCCAACCGTATCGTCACTTTAAAGGCCTTATTAGCCGCCACCCATCAAATCACCATCCTCTGTTCTAAATCTGCCGTCAATACCCTTAAAAATGCCTTTCCCGATGCCCAAATTTTGGGCATACGAAGCGATGAAATCCTTGATTTAGGGCAAGGTCATCAACTAAGTTTTATTAATGTCCCTACGCCCCGCTGGCCTGATGGTATCTGCACTTTTGACCAAAAAACCCAAATTTTATACAGCGATAAATTCTTTAGTGTACATCTGTGCAGTGACGCTCTTTGGGATAAAAATTGGAAAGAATTAGATGTGGATCGTCGTTATTATTTTGATTGTCTCCATGCCGTGCAATCCAAAGCGGTAGAAACAGCCCTCGACAAAATTAAAGAATTTCCCGCCCAATATTATGCACCTGCCCACGGTCCGATAATTCGTTATAGTCTTAGTCGTCTTGCCCACGATTATCGTTATTGGTGTCAAGAACAAAAAACTCGACCTCTACAAGTGGCTTTATTATATGCTTCTGCCTACGGAAATACTGCCACCCTGGCCCGCTCGATCGAACGAGGATTATTAGAAAATGATCTGGCCGTAGAATCAATAAATTGTGAGTTTGCCACCCCCGCCGAAATTAGTCAAGCGATCGAAAATTGTGACGGATTTATTATCGGTTCTCCCACCTTAGCCGGTCACGCTCCTACCCAGATCCAAACCGCTTTAGGAATCGTTCTTTCCACGGCAGCAAAAACTAAATTAGCCGGGGTTTTTGGTTCCTACGGTTGGAGTGGGGAAGCTGTAGATTTAATTGAAACTAAACTCAAAGATGCTAATTATCGCCTCGGTTTTGAATCTTTGCGCGTGCGTTTTAGCCCCACAGAAAGCTGTTTACAAGCAGGTTATTTAGCTGGAGAAACCTTCGCCAGGGCCTTGAAAAAAACCAAAAAATTGCGGGTTCCCCAACAGGGAATGACCGAAACACAAATCGATCGCACTGCCCAGGCCGTTGGTCGGATTGTCGGTTCCCTCTCTGTTCTCACCACTCGTCAGGGCGAGGATCATGCTGGTTTCCTGACCTCTTGGGTATCCCAAGCCAGTTTTAACCCCCCGGGGCTAATTATCGCCGTTGCTGACGAACAAGCCGCCGATCGCCTAATTAACTCGGGAACCGCCTTTACCTTGAATATTCTCAAGGAAGGGCGCAATTTACGCCGTCATTTTTCCAATCGCATCAAATCCGGCGGCGATGTCTTTACGGGATTAGAAACCCAAGTCGGGGAAAATGGCTGTCTGATTTTAAGCGAAAGTCTCGCCTATCTAGAGTGTACGGTCAAAGAGCGACAACTCTGCGGCGATCGCTGGTTACTCTATGCTACCGTCGAGCGGGGTCAAGTTTTGGATAGTAACGGTGTCACCGCCATCGGTCATCGCAAATCCGGTAGTCAGTATTAAAACTGGACTACCGGGGCAAAGCTCCTGACTTTCCCCCTATCATCGAGATTTCTGGGAAACATAGGTTATGTTAGTATGTAAGGTTATCCGACCGGGCTATTTCGTCTTTGTTTCCGTATGAAAAAATTGCCGCTAATCCTATCGGTGGGGAGTGTCGCTTTATTGTTGGTGGGATGTCCAGCTTCTAACCAAGCTAATCAATCCCCACCGCCCAGCCAAGAAACCCCCACCCCCTCTCCTAGTCCCCCGGCTGCCCAACCACCGGCCTTTAGCGGTGCTGTGCAACCGGCCACCGAACCAACCCCCCCAAGGGTAGCGGGATTGATTCCCGCCACCGATCCTGACCAAAAACGGGCAGAAATTAATCGCGGTCGCAGCGATCCCTTTGCCCCCTTTCCCCTACAACCAAATATTACGATTACAGCGGAAGAAAAACCCCCAGCTGGGACTCCGGCGGCTACCGCAGCCGCACCCCCATCCGCATCCGTAGGCAATCGTGCCACTCCCAGAGGACCGATAGTTAAAGCGCCGCCGCCACCACCGCAACCGACGGAAGCGGAAGAAGTGCAAGTATCGGGCATCGTCCAGTTACCTACCACTCCTATGGCGATCGTGAAAGCCCCCGGAGAAGCCACGGAACGTCGAGTTATCCCCGGTTCTACCCTCTCTAATGGTTTAATTTTAGTTAAAGCGATCGATACTAATCCCGATAACCCCTATATTGTCTTAGAACAATACGGTCGAACTATTACCCGTCGTTTAGGGGATGGTGTCCCCGAACCCGCCGCCGCACCGCAAGCCTCGATCAGCTATAATGTTTCCGAATCAGGAGAATAAAACCCGTGCGATCGATTGCTATTCAACAAAAACAAACCATTATTTATCCGCGAATGCCCTTGGCTATCTATCGGGAGATAGCCAGCCATTTAGAACAGGTTCAGGGTGTGGAAACCCATCTCACTCCCCAGCAGTTCCAACAATTCGATTATCATCAAAGTCAGATCGGTAGTCTAGAAATTAACTATACCGAGACTTTTCAGGAAAGCGATCGCCCTCTGGTGACGGCAATTCTCGATTATTATGCCCAACGTCACGGCTCCTATCAGCTTTCCTAAGCTTTCTCTCCTCACCTTTTCCCCGATTACCGACTTTCTTCTTAAAAACTAAAAGTATTTTATAGGATTTATCTTAATGCTGGGGATGATGCCAAGTCTTCTCACACTTCATCTATTAAGGGTAGGGTTGATTCATGAATCAACCCTACTATGAATCAACCCTACTATGAATCAACCCTACTATGAATCAACCCTACTATGAATCAACCCTACTATGAATCAACCCTACCTTTTATAAAAATTAAAATCTTTCTGATTTTAAGCCCCCGACGACCAGAGGTAGTCACTGATAACTGATAACTGATAACTGATAACTGATAACTGAAATGACCCTACCCAATTCCCTAGAAGAAACGATCCTGCAAGCGAAAGCCGCCACTCAACTGGCTCTAGAATCGGGAGACAGACGCATACAAGTGGAATTAGTTATCCCAGAAATTGCTCTACAAGCGCAAGCTTTAGCCCTTGATTTTACATCTATTTTTGACAGTTATGGTTCTGGTTTAAGGGTAATTTTTCCCGATACCGGGGCTGCCATGTTAGCCCGACGGGATTGGGGAGAAACAGTTTTTCAACTGGGAGATTTAGGTAGTCGTTTTATTCCCATCGAAAACAAAATTAAGCCCGAAGATGAAGCGTTTTTAGTTGTTTGTCCCTCCTCGGTTGAGATTAATTCCGTAGAAAAACTCTGTAACCTGGCCGAAGATCGCCCCGTGGTTCTTCTGATTCCCCAATTGGAAGATGTATCGGTAGTGGGTATCGGTTACGCAGCCCGACAATTGCGAGAAAGATTTTTAAGTACCCTAGAAAGTTGTTATTATTTTCGTCCCTTGGAATCAGCGATTGTGTATCGTTCCTATCCTTCTTTGTGGCAAGTTTGGCTCGAAAAAGAAGACGGTTACGAGTTAATTTCCGAACAATCCACTAAACCCATGGGCGAAGCTTTAGAAAATCTGATTCTGAAAGCTTCTAGTAATACTCCTAATGATAGTTCTAATCCTGCTAATAAAGCCAAAAAGTCCGGTTTATTTGCCACTATGGGACGCTTCTTAAAAGCATTACAACAGTGACATACTCCCCCCGTCAAGTTAGGCTGTGACGGTGGGAGTATGTCAATCCCACTCCTGTAAGTCTCTGAGCCAATTTTGCAGCAAGCTAGTTAATTGAGTACGGCGAGTTTCAAAATTGCCAGCAATTGAGAGCAAGCTAACCCCCACCAGCAATCCGATAATCCATTTAAGCAGAGGATAAAGGGAAATCAAAATTACCAACTGATAGAAAGCATTAGCCACAAAAGTAAAAGTGCCAAGATAGAGGAAGGCGCGAATTCGTAAGGCTAATCCGGCAAAAATTGCCACTAAACTGAGGATGCCAGGCAGGATTCCCGTCTGATGATGAAACCAGAGAGCCGCACTAGCAATAATGCCTGTTCCCAAGAGGCGAAGCAGGTGGCGCAAGGATTTGCCTTGCCTCCCCTGACAGGTAGGTTCTATCCAGACAAGACAGAGGATAGACAATCCGACAAGACTGCTGTAGGCGAAGGGAGTTGCCAGAGAGAAATCCGCCAGCCCAAGGGCGATCGCCCAATTCACTAACAAGAGGGTAAGATAGCGCCACCGGGGTTGCTGCCGCAGCCAAGCCAGCCAAGCATAGAATCCAGCCACCACCAGCAAACTTAGGGGATTGAGCTTGTCTAAACTGCCCCCAAGGGCGAGTCCTGGAAGAACAAGAGCGAGGAATTGCCAAGGACGAGGCGGCCAGCCCCAAAGCCGCCAAGGGAGCAGATAGGTGAAAACAGCCACCCCAGAGGCGATTACTCCCAACCAAGAAACTAGGTATTGAGAGAAGAATTCCATCGGAGGAATAGTATTGGCAGCATAGGCCCCAATCCCAGTGGCTTCTAGAATACCCAGATAGACCCAGATTTCAGCGATCGCCTGGTCAGGATGGTTGCGCCCTTGCCAGATAGCATAACGAGTCAAAAAGATACCGGTTGCCAATCCCAACAGTTGATTGACTGCAACGGGATAGAATAAAGCCCCTAGTAACAGGCAACTGCCCAAAGCCCAGTGCAGGTGGGCAACCAACTTCAATTCTGAACCTGTCAGATACAAGTAGCCAGCCAACCAGGGAGAGAGCAACCGATAGCCGTAAACCAAGTTGGCGGCCAGGGCTGCCATTGCCAAAAATTGATCGCCTTGGGACAGGTCGGCAATTTGATAAAACAATAGCTCGTAGGCTGAGATGGAGATCCCGCCAATTCCCAGGTACAACAAGGGCTTCCCTGCCGGGGAGCGCCGCCCAACCCCGATGGCAATCAGTACCAGTCCCAGAGAACTCAAGCCAGTCCAACTACTGAAAAATCCCCAACGCAGAGCCGCTCCTAAGGCCCCATAGAGCAAGGGTAGGATATTCCAGCTATTGAGCATTTCCCGCCTGTGATCTCTGTGCCACCAATCTCCCAACAGTTGGGTAAGCAATCCCAAGAGAATATTGGCGATCGCTAGGGCAATTAAAGACTGCTTAGTTAGGTTGAGAACTTCGATGGTGAACAGTTCCAAGCTCCAGCCTACCCCGTAGATGCCCCAGTTACTCGGCTCGAGGTAGCTTCGATAGGCGATCGCCCCTAAAGTCAGGGCAGCCGCTAGGACAGGAAGGCTCGAGGCAGCCATCCAATCCGAGTAAACGGCTAGAGAATGGAGAGTCAGGGCGACTAACTCCAGACTACAGAGGGCAATTGCCCAGCCATCGCAGGCGCGGGCATAGAGGAGAGCAAGTGCAGAAGTACGCTGGCTCAACCAATAGCGCAACAGCCAGAGGGAGAGGGGGATAAGGGCGATTGCCCCCGCCAACAGCCAATCTAATCCAGGGAGAGGCAATCTCTCTAGTAAGGCAACGCTCAAGCCCAAGGACAAGCCGACCGTGATGGCAGCCGCTGCTAATTTTTGTAGGCGATGAGTCTGAAAGAACATCAAACCAGTGGCGATCGCTAGGGTGACGAGACGAGTTTCTTCCCCTACCCAGGTGGGAATTTGGGCAACTAGCAGGACTGAGATGCTCAACCAAATGACTAGGTTAGGTTGGCGCGAGGGTTGCCAACTGCGATAAGCTGTCGCCCCCATCAGCAGCCAAGTGGCGATCGCTTCTCTACCGTCTGGAGCATTAAGGACATTACCAGAAAGCGCCAATAACATCAGGAGCGAGAGGCAAGTTGCCCAACCATCGCTAACCTGGGCATAAATTCTCGCCAAATTATTCGGTAATGCCCTTAAGCATTGGCGGAGAATCCACAAGCTTGTCGCAGTAATTACCCCTGCCAACAGCCAGCTTGCTTCTTGCCGCAATGCCCAACCAAAACTGCCATCCCACAAAGACAGTGCCAGCCAACTCAAGCCAAAACCTACGGTAATCGCTGCTGCTGCTACCTGCTCTAAGTTACGGCTATTGACGAACATCAATCCTGTAGCTATCCCTAAGCTAATTGAGGCAATTCCTGGTTCCAACCCTTGCGGGGGTCGGGCTGTTAAGATAAGCCACTGCCACAGGGCTAAAGCGTCTATACTCAACCAACTGGCAACTTCCCGCCGAGCCAGATTCCAAGTTCCCACCCCAGTCAGGGCCAGGGGAGCCAAACCCCAGACTAAGCCCCACTCTAGCCCCATAAGCGGGCGCTCCAACACAGAGGTCAACTGGGCGAAAACTGCCACCTGATTGAGGACAAACAAGCCATAGGATAGCCCTGCCAAGATTAGTCCCAGCTTCCAAGTTGTGTGGTGTAGGAGATGGAGCAAGGAAGTAGGAGGAAAGGGCTGTTTCACGCTGAATGCCAATTCCAGCACCGCCAGCATGATTAAAATCACGCCCCAAACTGCCCAACTCAGCCTTGGCCATCCCCAGTCAATCGCC
Source organism: Microcystis sp. LE18-22.4A (assembly GCF_027531105.1). Taxonomy (NCBI): domain Bacteria; kingdom Bacillati; phylum Cyanobacteriota; class Cyanophyceae; order Chroococcales; family Microcystaceae; genus Microcystis; species Microcystis sp. LE18-22.4A. The sequence continues at coordinate 19,104 of NZ_JAPZRB010000151.1, read as the reverse complement.
AAAATTAGGGTGAGCAAGCCAGCTAGGTGAGTGAGATAGGCCAGGGAGAGAAAACGGCGGGAAATCTCTTGAAGGGAAGCTAGTTTGACTTGCCGTTGGCTGAAAATTACTAACGCCAGGGTTGAAGCTGCCAAGTTGAGCGTCCTCAAGGCAGGATTGACTAAGGAGCAAAAGGTCAAGGTTGTTCCCCAGAACAAGGCTATCGAGCCGGTAAAAGAGGCTAATTCCCGCTTGCCCAATTGGGAGAACCAATCTGTCAGGAATAGGATCAAGACTAGGTAAGGAAAGAGAACTAAGCTTAGTAACGCCCAAGGGGTAGCTTCAGCGCCAGTTAAACCAGTCCCCAAGGTGATTGCCCCTTGCCTGAAAGTGTCTGGAAGTAAGCGCCAAGCCAGCCACAACCCCTGCAACCCAATCAGCAAGGCTGCTGCCAAGTCGAACTTCCGCCAGGAGTAACCGATGCGTCGGGCAAAAAACAGGAGTGATAAACCACTCACTGCTAGGGCTTGCCAAGGTGTTTCACCCACCGACAGTAACCAACCTAGCAGCAGCAAGCTACCGCCGATACGCTGCCACAAGGAAACAGATTGTCTGGTCTGCCAACTGGCTAACCAGCCGCAAATCCCCACAGCCAGCCCCAATTGGCTAATCTCTACCTGAGCGATAAAAATTGCCCGCACCAGCAGGATAACCAGCCCATAGACGACAATTGCCTCATTTAAGCTAAAAGGGGCTAATCTTTCTCTCCTTGATGCTGCTTCTTGTCCGGCTCCTTCAGGAACACGGGAAAGGGAGATCAAAGTTGTTCCCACCACGCCCAAGTAAGTTGCCAGCAAGGGAAAACCCCCAATTGCCCATCCCCAATGCAGATAGCTCAATCCCAAGTGATTCGGCAGACTTTGAGAAAATCCTGCCGGGCCAGTTCCCCCGTACCTCCCCCGGAATAGTTGAACTGTTACGGCGGTAAGGGAAAGGGCAGCCACTACCACAATCAACCAGTCTAGAGGGTTGCGCCACAAGCCCAAGCTATCCATGGCCAGAAAATTCATCGGTACTAGCAACAGGGTAACCAGGCGCAAAGCTTGACTGGTCAGGCGCAGGCCCGGCTGTTGGCTACTCCAAAAACTGGCTCCCCAAAAAGCTAAAGTATAAAGCCACAAAACCCCATACTGTCCGGCGCTTGAGAATTTTTCCCAAAAGTTGGCGGCGAGGACACCAGAGGAGATGACCACCATGAAGACTCCCAACAGCAGCAGCCAGAGGACGCTCAATTCTGCCATCAGAGACTGTAACATTTGTCCAAACTGGCTGGGAGTTTCCTGCCGTCGAGGAGATGTTGGCGGCTGTGGCGGGATTCTACGGGGAGCTTCTGGCCGTCGAGAAGGTAGCGCGGGTGGGGGAGGCGGCTGGGAGGAGATGGGGTCTGGCAGCGGCTCTCTGGTAGGGGCAGTTGTCAGTATAGGCATGACACAGGAGAGGTTTTCCCGACACAGTTGCTTGACTTGAGATTCCCCAAGTAATCCTAATTGGAGCCATTGTTCTAAACCTTGTAGTAGAGAGGGATGGGAAGCTCTCACTCTTATAACAACCCGGATTTGAGAAGCAGTCAGCCAGCCTCGCTCCTGCCATTGCCCCAAACCTTCTAAAAAGTTAGATAAAGGGACGCTGGTGGTTATTGTCAGAGCGAGGGTTTCTTGAACTGAATTTTCTCTCGCATTTATTGCTAATTCTAGTCTTTTGTCGGCAATCAACTCTAATTCTAGCCATTGATTGAGAGCTAGTAAAAGTTCGGCTGGCGAGTTGGGATTGACGATTTCTATGGGGATGATTCGCTTCTCTTGAAAGGACATAAGTAATCAGATAAGTAGTCGGACATAAATTCTCTCGTCTGTCTTAAGAAATGTAATTCTGGCAATTCTTGCTGACTCCTGACTCCTGACTCCCACGGTTAACTTTACTTTTGTCCGACCACTTAAAGGTAAAGTTAAAGTTAACTGTGGAGACAAGGGAACAGGGAACAGTAAGGGTTTCAGCCTTGGTTAGATCTCTTAAGAAATTAATCTCATCTAAGCTGTCTTGAAAAAGCGAATAATCTCTCGTACATGATTGAGAAATTGACTGTCTTCTGTCAGTTGTGCGATCGCATTTTGTGCTTCCTGAGATAAGGTTTCATGTTCAACCTGATTTTTAGCTTCTAATTTTTCTAGTAAGGCTTTCAGACGGGCTAATTCTTGGCGAGTTATTTTGACTTCTTGTTGCTGTATATTTGCTTCTGTATCGAGTTTTTCCCTAATTATTGCCACATTAGCCTCTAAATTAGAGACGCAAACGCGCAACTCTACTACATCCTCTCTGGGATACTTAATCTGTTCTCGAATCATTGACAAACGCACGGCTAAATATTGATAAGCCCGAATCGCCGGACGTAAAGCTGTCAATAATAAAGTTGCACCGGAACTCACATATCCTACTGCACTAATTCCCGTTGCTGCTAAGGTATAAAGTCCAATTCCTGACAGCAAATGTAAGGCGATTGCGAGCCGAATTGACCAACGCGCTACTGTCTTAACATAATCAACTTGTTTCCGATCTACGGGAATATTTTTTTCTTGAGAAATTGCTGCTTCTGCGATGACTTCCTGGGCATCAAAATAAATGTTCCAAGGAACAGTCACAATCACTAACAACCACCAAAAACTGGCGATCCCAATCAACCAATCGATTAAATTTCCTGACGGGATGTGCAACCATTGTAAAATTCCAAAAGCTAGTAAGACTAAGGCTCCAAAAATCACACAAAATCCGATAAATCCTAGATAGCTTAAAAACATCTCAATCCCCCCATTTTTATTTCTCTTTCTTTTATGTTAGAAAAAGATTGATCAAGTTTCACTAACGGTTGTGACAGTTTGTGAATTTACCCATAAAATGGCACAATTGTGAACCATAACTTGGCTGTTTGACAACGAGTATAGTGTAGCGACTGTCTTGATGGTCAAGGGGTAATTCAAAAAAACTCAAGCAGTTGCCGTAAAACTCAAAATCTCAAGCCGGAAAAAAGCGCAGCAAAAGCTAAGCTGCTCAGGTTAAACCAAAGCAAGCGCAACCCTTGATTAGAGATAACAAAAAGTGTGAATCTCTAGGAACTAAGCGAGAGATTTGTTTGGCGGTTAATTGACCGAGTTCTGGTAAGTCGGAGACGAGAGTAGTAGAAATTACTTGACTTTCTCGGGCCATTGTTGGTTAGCTTGGGTCAATTCCTCAATTTCTTGATTGAGTTTTTCAAGGCAGTTATCGAGATACTCAAGATCGGCTTCGATATCGGCCAAAGCTTTACCGCGAGCGCGTTCCCGTCGGTTCTTTTCGGCAGTCCGCATCTCGACAAGTTGCCGGCGACGACTAATTAAGTCCTACCGCTAACCCATCCTACAAATAATTGTGCCTCCCTACTTATAATAAAATTAGTCGGTAGTTTCCCTAGAGGTAAACTTTTATGATTGTCAATAAGCGAGAACTCAAGCAAGCCTTAAATCGGGTGTACTTAAAAATCAAGCCTGATGCTGAAACAATTCAGGTTTTTCGAGCTAATTTGGTGCGCTTGTTGGACCAATGTGACAGCAAAAAGTCGGAAGAGTTTAATAAAAATTTGCTGATAGATTTTTTAAAAAATACCTATTATGCTGATCGCTATTTTATCAATACAAAAGAGCGCATTGATCTGGTGATTCATAATAACCAGGATGTTAAAAGTCCAGTGGGGGTCATTTTTGAGACGAAGAAGCCTACTCGGACAATAAATGCAGAAATGCCAAGACTGGATCATCTCAATACTAAGGCTTTTCAGCAGTTAGTTTTATATTTTCTCCGCGAAAGGGTGACGGATAAAAATCTTGAGATTAAACACTTGATCGTGACAAATATTTATGAGTGGTTTATTTTCGATGCGAAGATTTTTGAGGAGTTGTTTTTTGCTAATAAGGCTCTAGTTAACCAGTTTTGCGATTTTGAAGCCGGGAGACTGAGTAGTACGAAAACGGATTTTTTCTATCAACAAATTGCCGAACCAGCGATCACTAAAGTTATTGAGCAAATTAAATTTACCCATTTTGATCTGCGAGGTCTGGAAAATTTAGATTTGCTTGATATTTACAAGATTCTTTCGCCAGAACATTTACTTAAGTTACCTTTTGTTAATGACAGTAATACTTTAAATAAGCCTTTTTATAATGAGCTTTTGTATATTATTGGTTTGACGGAAATTAAGGATAAAGGGAAGAAGTTAATCGGACGAATGAAAGAAGGCGATCGCTGTGATGGTTCCCTGATTGAAAATGCGATTAGTCGGTTGGATAGTCTAGATAAGACTTCAAAATTAACTGAAGAGTTTGGAACTACGGATGAGGAACGGCTGTATAATGTGGCGTTGCGGTTATCAATTAATTGGATTAATCGGGTTTTGTTTCTCAAATTATTGGAAGCGCAGTTAATTAAATATCATCAAGGCGATCGAGATTTTGCCTTTCTCAATTTGGCGAAAGTTCCCAGTTATGATGATCTCGATAGTTTGTTTTTTGATGTGTTAGCCAAGGAGACAAATAAGCGCGAGGCTAAGGTTAAAACGACTTTTGCTCATGTACCTTATTTAAATAGTTCGCTATTTGAACCAACGGAGACGGAACAGCAAACGATTGTCATTGGCAATTTGCGGGAGCGAACTTTACCCATTTTTACAGCGACGGTGCTAAAAGATAATCAGGGTAATAAGCGAGTAGGCGAGTTAAATGCGTTGGCTTATTTGTTTGAGTTTTTGGATGCTTATAAGTTTGATCGAGATGAGTTAGAAAATCCTCAAGAAGATAGCGAAAAGTTAATTAATGCTTCGGTGTTGGGGTTAATTTTTGAAAAGATTAATGGTTATAAGGACGGTTCTTTTTATACGCCGAGTTTTATTACCATGTATATGTGTCGGGAAACGATAGGAAGAGCGATCGTGCAGAAGTTTAATGAAGTAAAAGGCTGGAATTGTCAAAGTTTAGATGATTTATATGAACGAATTGAGGATAAAAGAGAGGCAAATGTTATTATTAATAGCCTGAAGATTTGCGATCCGGCCGTGGGTTCAGGACATTTTTTGGTTTCAGCTTTGAATGAGATAATCGCGATTAAGAGTGAGTTACGGGTTTTATTAGATAGTTCGGGTAAGTCCTTAAAAGATTATCGGGTAGAGGTGCGAAACGATAAGTTATTGGTTTACGATGATGAGGGGAATTTATTTGCTTATCATCCGAATAATAAAGAAAAGCAACGGGTACAGCAAGCCTTATTTCATGAGAAACAGACGATTATCGAGGGGTGTTTATTTGGGGTGGATATTAACCCTAATTCCGTGACTATTTGTCAGTTGCGGTTATGGATTGAGCTTTTAAAAAATGCTTATTATCGAGAGGATGGCAATTTAGAAACTTTGCCAAATATTGATATTAATATCAAGTGTGGTAATTCTTTGATTAGTCGCTTTGCTTTGGATGTGGATGTTAAACAGGTTTTACAGAAGCAGAAGTTTAGTATTGAGGAATATCGCAATGCGGTACAGACTTATCGCAATGCGGAAAATAAGGAACAAAAGCGGCAGATGGAAACGCTGATTGCTAAGATTAAGGCTGGGTTTAGTGCTAATTTATTAATTAGTGATCCTAAGAAGGTGAAGTTACGTCAATTACAAGGGGAGCTTTATAATCTGGAAAATCAGGGTTTATTGTTTGAGCAGACTAAGACGGAGCAAAAAGCGCGGGAGAAAAAAGTAACTAAGTTAAATAATGAGATTGATAAGCTAACTGCTGAAATTGCAGATATTGAAAGCGGTAAGCTGTATAATAATGCTTTGGAATGGCGGTTTGAGTTTCCTGAAGTGTTGAATGATGACGGGGATTTTGTTGGGTTTGATGTGGTGATTGGGAATCCTCCCTATATTTCAATACAAGATTTAAAAAAATCTAATTCTTTGGTTTGTGATTATTATTCTAAAAATTATCAAACAGCAAAAAAAGGTAACTTTGATATTTATCTTCCTTTCGTTGAAAAATCATTAAGCTTGTTAAATTCGCACGGTATAGTTGATTTTATAATGCCTTCTCTTTGGATTTATAACGAGTACGGAAAACCCCTAAGAAGCTTAATGATTAAATCTCATTATTTATTAAGATTTTTAGATTTTGGCTCTACCCAAGTTTTTATTGATGCAACTATTTATACTGCTTGTCAACAATTTAGTAAAAGACCTAGACCTTTTTTTAGATATTTAAAAACAGAAGCTGATAACTTTGAGACTGAAGGATTTTCGGAAATTTATTTTTCTAGCTTAAATGAAAATAATTGGAGTTTGGGAAAAGAACATATTTTGTTAATCAAAGAAAAGCTTGAGTTAAATTCAAAACCTTTAGGTGAAATAGCGCAAATTTTTGTTGGTATTCAAACAAGTGCAGACAATATTTATCATTTACAAAAAATTTCGCAAGGAATATATTTTTCAAAAATACTAGATAAAGAAGTTGAAATTGAAGACGCTATTATGAAACCACTAATTTCAGGAACAGATGCTAAACGGTATAAAATTCCAAATACAAATAAATATTTGCTTCATCCTTATGAAGCGAGTGGTAATTTTGCTTTGTTTGACATTAACTTGTTGAGAAATAATTATCCAAAAGCTTTTAGATATTTAAAAGATAATGAAGCTATTTTGAGAAGTCGAGAAAACAATAAATTTAATAATGATGATTATTGGTATCAATTTGGAAGGAACCAAAATATTGATAAGCAACATTACTCTAAAATAGGAGTTGCTCAAACTGTCTCTGATTTACAATGTTTTCTTGATGAAAAAGGAGATTTTTTCTTAAATAACGTTCGAGTTAATGGAATTAAACCTATCAATGAAGATGAAGTAGATATAAAATATTTATTGGGTATTTTAAACTCTAAAGTTGCAAATTTTTATTTTAAATTAGTTGGCAAGCCAAAAGACAATGGTTTTTTCGAGGCGAATAAACAATTTATTTCGCCGATTCCTATTAAAATTGTAGATCACAAATATCAAATAAAAATTAAGTTATTAGTTGACAAAATTCTCACTGCTAAAAAAGACGATCCTAACGCTGACACAAGCGAATTAGAAAAGCAGATTGATCACTTAGTTTACAAACTCTATCAACTCACCTATAATGAAGTAAAAATCATTGATCCAGAATTTGCCCTAACAGAACAAGAATATCTGGACTTACCCTAATTTATTCTCCTACCCCCCCGATGTCGTGTAGGGTTGATTCATGAATCAACCCTACAATGAATCAACCCTACAATGAATCAACCCTACTATGAATTAACCCTACTATGAATTAACCCTACTATGAATTAACCCTACTATGAATTAACCCTACTATGAATTAACCCTACTATGAATCAACCCTACTATGAATTAACCCTACTATGAATTAACCCTACTATGAATTAACCCTACTATGAATCAACCCTACCCTTACCCCCCCGATGTCCTGTAGGGCTAATTCATGAATTAGCCCTACAATGGGTGTTGTCAAATTGAAAGATGCTGGGAATCCGCTTTGCCTTGTGCCTTTTGCCTCATGTCAACAAGCAATTTAAATGCGCGGGCAGCTTAATTTCTGGCCAACTAGCTACCACCGAGGCCAATTTATCCAAATCCCGACGATCTTCGATAAAGGGAAAAACACCTAAAACCGGACAATTAGTCAAGGATTGAATTAAATCGATCGGTGTTAACTGCTCTATTTCCGTCTCCGTGCGCGGTTCGAGACAATTAAGGATAATTCCGCCCAAATTGACCTTTTTCTGCTCTGCTAGGGCAATATTAGCCACCGTTTGGGAAATCGCCCCCAATTTCACCGGCACCACTAAAAGGGTTTTTAACCGCCATTGAGCCGCTAAATCCGCCAAAGTTAGCTCGTGAGTGACAGGACAACCTAAACCCCCCAAACCCTCAATTAAAACCAAATCTTGGCTTTTTTGTAGGTTCAGCAGAGCTTGCCACACTGTCCCCAAAGGAATATCTCGACCTTCCAAATCAGCAGCCACAGGAGGTGCTAAGGGTGCTTGATATTGCAGCGGTGTGATCATTTCTAATTGACCCTGAAATAAGCCCTCATACCATTCTCGATCGCCTTGACCCGTTTGCATTAATTTCATCAGCCCCAGGGCCTTGGAGGGATAGTATTTTTGCCAATAAGCCACTAAAGCAGTGGTGACAACGGTTTTACCCGCATCGGTATCCGTAGCCGCAATCAAAAGACTATTCATAAAACTCCCAGGCTCAGTCAAGATCAGGTAAAATCACCAATATTTATCATCTTATCCCCACTTCCCCACTTCCCCACTTCCCCACTTCCCCACTTCCCCACTTCCCCATCACCCCACACCCCACACCCCACACCCCACACCCCACACCCCACTTCCCCACTTCCCCATCACCCCACTTCCCCATCACCCCACTTCCCACTTCCCCAGATATTGCATGGGTAAGATGCAAAAAGAAAAAAAACTGCGGCCAAAAAGGTGAGATGGAATACACTAAAAGTATAAGGTTATCAATTTTGCTATTTTTCAAGTTGCATCCTAGGCAACAGAATTGCAATTATCCCTCTAGTTAGAAATTGGACGGTTTGCCCTGTGGTTTCATCACTTCCCAAGCCCAATGACTCTTTAACAACGGTTCCCCAGCGTTGTTCTGGTGCTTATGCCTTGATGGACAGTCTCAAACGTCATGGTGTTAAGCACATCTTCGGTTATCCCGGAGGTGCGATCCTGCCCATCTATGACGAACTCTACCGCTTTGAAGAGCGGGGAGAATTACAACATATTTTAGTGCGCCACGAACAAGCGGCCGCCCATGCCGCCGATGCCTACGCTAGGGCCACCGGCAAAGTGGGAGTCTGTTTCGGTACTTCCGGCCCCGGGGCGACCAATTTGGTGACAGGCATCGCTAACGCACACATGGACTCCATCCCGATGGTAATTATCACCGGTCAGGTGAGTCGGGCGGCCATCGGTTCCGATGCTTTCCAAGAAACCGATATTTATGGCATTACTCTCCCGATTGTTAAACATTCCTATGTGGCTAGAAACGCCCGGGAAGTAGCGAGAATCGTCGCTGAAGCCTTCCATATCGCCAGTACAGGACGACCAGGACCGGTTTTAGTCGATATTCCCAAAGATGTCGGTTTAGAACTATGCGATTATATCCCCGTCGAACCGGGAGATGTGAAACTAACCGGTTATCGTCCCACGGTTAAGGGTAATCGCCGTCAAATCGAGGCCGCTTTGCACCTCTTGGAAACCGCCGAAAAACCTTTACTGTACGTTGGCGGAGGTGCGATCGCAGCTAATGCCCACGCCCAAATTGCCGAGTTTGCCGAGCGTTTTCAGTTACCCGTTACCACCACGTTAATGGGGATTGGTGCTTTTGATGAACATCATCCCCTCTCGGTGGGAATGTTAGGAATGCACGGCACTGCCTACGCTAATTTTGCCGTGACCGGGTGTGATTTATTAATTGCCGTCGGCGCTCGTTTTGATGACCGAGTAACGGGGAAATTGGACGAATTCGCCTCAAAAGCTAAGGTAATCCATGTGGATATTGACCCGGCGGAAGTGGGCAAAAATCGCGCCCCTGACGTGCCGATTGTCGGGGATGTGCGGGTAGTTTTAGAACAAATACTCCAAAAAGCCAGAGAATTTGATTATCCCACTAATTCCGATCGCACCCAAGCTTGGTTAGCCCAGATCGAGCGCTGGCGACAAGATTATCCCCTGCAAGTACCTCGACCAGAAGGCAGACTTTCCCCCCAAGAAGTAATCGTTGAGGTGGGTCGTCAAGCACCCCACGCCTACTATACCACCGATGTGGGCCAGCATCAGATGTGGGCGGCCCAATTCCTCAAAAATGGACCCCGACGTTGGATTTCTAGCGCGGGATTGGGGACGATGGGTTTCGGTTTACCTGCTGCGATGGGGGTAAAGGTGGCTATTCCCGATGAGGAGGTCATCTGTATTAGTGGTGATTCCAGTTTCCAAATGAATCTACAGGAATTGGCCACCCTAACCCAATTTAATATCCATGCCAAGACGATTATTATTAATAATGGTTGGCAGGGTATGGTACGTCAATGGCAAGAAGCTTTCTATGGGGAACGTTATTCTAATTCCAATATGGAAGCGGGAATGCCAAATGTGGAACTGTTAGCCCAAGCTTACGGCATTAAAGGGATTACTATTCGCCATCGAGATGAATTAGCCGCAAAAATTGCCGAAATGTTGGCCCATGATGGTCCGGTTTTGGTCAATGCGATCGTGACTAAGGACGAAAATTGTTATCCCATGGTCGCCCCCGGCCAAAGTAATGCCCGTATGATTGGTTTACCGAAAATTGTCACCGGGGGTTGTGAAATGCACAATTGTCCCAGTTGTGGCGCGGTTAACAGTTGGAATAATAAATTCTGTCCTGAATGTGGGGCGAAATTGTAGCCGAAAATTGTTAATTAATTAACCAGCCTCCGTTATACTTAACGGAGGTTTTTGGCTTTTTCTCTACTATGTGAACAGCATAAGTAGGTAGGCGTTAAAAATTATCAGAAACCCCCCTTATCAAGGAAGGATCGGCACCCCCCTTATCAAGGGGGGCAGGGGGGATCGAACCTAAAATCTATTCTTAATTTAATTATAACCAGCTACTTAGAAATTTTCAAACAGAAGCAATGGCAGCCCTAGAAAAGGCCCTAGAAAAAGAAGCAGAAAACTTGATCGCCACCGTGATTAAATTAGCCATATCTCAGTGACAACGGCAAGAGACTGACATCAACACCATGGACGACAATTAAGAATGACAACCTAAAATCTTTTCGCTAATTTTGCCATAGACTGCACCCTTTGCTTCTAAAATGGGCTATTGCGGCTAGATACCAATATTGGTCTAGCATTTGCCCGTAGACTGAAAAAAGCACGTTATAAAGATTATGGCCAAAGTTCTGGTATCCGATTCGATCGATCCGGTAGGAGTAGAAATTCTGTCACAGGTTGCCCAAGTGGACGTGAAAACAGGACTATCCGCTGAGGAAATCATTCAAATTATCCCCGAATACGACGCACTGATGCTCCGTTCCAGTACCCGCGTCACCAAAGAAATCGTCGAAGCGGGCAGCAAACTGCAAATTATCGGCCGCGCGGGGGTAGGAGTCGATAATATCGATGTTCCCGCAGCCACTCGTCAGGGTATTATTGTCGTTAACTCTCCCGAAGGTAACACGATCGCCGCTGCCGAACACGCCTTGGCCATGATGTTATCCCTCTCCCGTCATATTCCCGATGCCAATCAGTCGGTAAAAGCGAATAAATGGGAAAGAAATCGCTTTATCGGCACAGAAGTTTATAAAAAGAACCTAGGAGTCGTCGGTTTAGGTAAAATTGGTTCCCACGTCGCCGCCGTTGCTAGATCTCTGGGCATGAAAATTCTCGCCTACGATCCCTTTATTTCCAAAGAACGCGCCGATCAACTCGGTTGCACCTTGGTAGATCTGGAATTACTCTTTGCTGAGTCCGATTTTATCACTCTCCACGTCCCGAAAACTCCCGAAACCCAGCATCTCATCGGTCGGGAAACCATCGCTAAGATGAAACCCACGGTCCGCATCATTAACTGTTCCCGCGGCGGCATTATCGACGAGTTGGCTTTAATTGAAGCCCTCGAATCCGGTAGAATCGCCGGGGCAGCCTTGGATGTATTTGAACAGGAACCTTTAGGCGAATCTAGATTAAGAGAATTATCTAACGTCATCCTCACTCCCCACCTAGGCGCATCGACTACGGAAGCACAGGTGAATGTGGCTATTGATGTGGCCGAACAAATTCGCGATGTCCTCCTCGGTTTGCCAGCGCGTTCGGCCGTTAATATCCCCGGACTAACTCCCGATGTTATGGAAAAACTGCGCCCTTACCTGCAATTAGCGGAAACTATGGGTAATCTTGTCAGTCAGTTGGCAGGAGGTCGCTGTGACTCGTTAAATGTCCGTTTACAGGGAGAATTGGCCACTAAAGACAGTCAACCTCTGGTGGTAGCGGCAATTAAGGGTTTACTTTCCCAAGCCCTCCGGGAACGGGTAAACTATGTTAATGCGGCGATCGAAGCTAAGGAACGCGGTATCCGGGTAATCGAAACCCGGGATGCTTCCACCCGGGACTATTCGGGATCGATTCATTTGGAAGCCAATGGTTCCATGGGGACCCATTCCGTCACCGGAGCGCTGTTAAGTAACGGAGAAATCCGCATTACTGACCTCGATGAGTTCCCAATTAACGTGCCACCGAGTAATCATATGCTATTCACCCTTCACCAGGATATGCCCGGTATTATCGGCAAAATTGGCGCACTTTTAGGCAGTTTTAATGTCAATATCGCCAGTATGCAGGTAGGACGCAAAATTATTCGCGGTGACGCAGTTATGGCCCTGAGTCTCGATGATCCTTTACCAGAAGGTCTTCTCTCGGAAATTACTAAAGTCCCCGGTATCCGTGATGCTTATACAGTGAAACTCTAGATTAAATCAGTTATCAGCTTCTGAAGGCAAGGGGCAACCCCCCACCCCCCCTAGGGTTGATTCAAGGTAGGGTTGATTCATGAATCAACCCTACTACCAACATCGGGGGGGTGGGGGGCAAGGGGGGCTAATCTAAGAATAAGCGGTTTAAATGCGTCTTAGCTTAATCAGTAATCAGTGAAAAGAAAGCTCCGCACTTGCCACTTAAGTAGGGCTTGCTGAAAAAGTCGCTCAAAGAATTATGCTATTAAGTGCCAATAATTTGTCGTTCAAATGATAAGTTTTACTTGAGTAAAATAACTTTTAACATAATTTTTATTAAAGCGTTGGCGGCATCTTAGTTCATTTGTTCGCCGAAAAAGCCAGAAAGACAAAAAAAGCCCAAAAAACTGCCGAAGCAGTCGGGAAAGATTGACAACCAAAAAGGTAAGAGCAATGGACGTTTCTGAAGTTTCAGGTAGTTTTGTCATGCACAGATTTAAACCAAATCTTCTCTTAGCTTGTCCGAATTTCCCTTCTATTGCATTGCGAAAACTCTCGTCCTCTTCAGCTTGTTTTTTTAGTTCAGCGCTGCGATTCTTCGGTGGTCTTCCCAAGGGTAATCCACTTAATCTTATCCCTCTTTCCTTGCACCATGCCAAGTTTTCTCTGGTTCGATAAATTTTATCGACATGAACGGATTGCTGGCTAACAACCATAAGTCTCTTTAAAGTTTTCTACTTGCGCTTTCAAATCTTGAGATTCATTAAAGTTTTCCCAAGACAAACGGTGTAAAAATACATAATTATCCACACAAGACACCGAGAGCTTTGCCCCAAATTCCGTCGGTTTTCCGGCTTTGCCTCTCACAATAGGACGTACATGAGGTTGACTTAAACTGACAATTCTCTGGTCAACCCTTGTTTTTTTCTCTGACCACATCTCCCGTTGTTGACGAGAGACTTCTTCAATGACTAATAGCATTTTATATTGTCTTTTACTTAAACAAGTTAAGGAGGCTCCTAATTCAATTAGTTGGTCTATATAACCTAAGTTTCTTTGAATATATCCCAGTTGTTGACCAATGGCTTTCCGTCTTTCTTTTTGAGAGGGACGACGTTTTTTAGCGACTTTTAAATAGTTTTTTCTCGCTATTTTTCGGGAAGTTCTTGGTTTCTTAGTTAACTTGTCTTTGACTTCCCTGTAGAGACAATCTAGGATTTTTTCCGTTCCTTGACGAGCTTGATTTAATAGGTCTAAATCTGTGGGATACTTAATATCGGCAGGCGCACAAGTCGCATCTAATATTAATTTTCCTGAATTGGGCCGCTCACTTTCTTCTCCTCGCTCTTCTGCTCTGGCATCAGATTCTTTGTCTTCGAGAATTTCTCGTCCTTTTTTCACCATTTCTTGGTTAATTTTGTTGAGGAGATTTAACTTAATTCTTTTCCGAAAATATACCATCATTGAGGCATCAAATGGGGCTTCTATTTGATAGTTTGTTAGCCCAATAAAGTATTGTAGGTAAGGGTTTTCCCTAATTTGTTCGACGGTTTCTCTGTCGCTTATTCCTAATCTTTCTTGAATAATTAATGCTGCCAATGCTATCCTAAATGGTAAGGCGGGTGCCCCCTTGTTTTCGGAAAAGCTTTTTGCGTATTTTTCTTCAAATTTTTCCCAGGGAATTAAGTTGGTCATAATTACCCAACGATTGTCTTGGGATAATTTCCCCTCAAAGGGCAGCTCGAAGTTTTCCGGTGGGGTTGAGGGTAACTCGATTTTACGGTACATTAGCACTAAGGAGAGAAGATGCAGGGGTTTTGAGCGATTCTAGCAGATTTAAGTGCATTTGGGAAGCTCTCAATCAAGCTAAAAGCCCTTTCCTGTAAGGTTTTTAGCTTTATTCAGCAGACCCTAATTAATGGCATCCTTGGCAATGGTTAACATTTCCGGATCGCCGGTGTAAATATAGGCCGTCGTGGCACTATAAATAAACCAAGCTTGACCCCGGGACCAAGTGCTATCATCGCGCCAGCCCTGTTTTCCCTCATTAAATAAGAAATTTCTATAGGTAGGAGAGTTGACATTTTGATCAAAATAGCCTCTTTGCCAAGTTCCCGTTTTACCCGGGCGACGGTTAGCCCCAAAGGTGCGGCTAATGGTGCGGATGTGGGAAAGGGCCTTTTCTTGCCAATCTTTTGCCTCCTTGGGGTCAGGATTGTGGAGACTTGCCCAGAGCATTTGTTCTATATTGATCGTATGGTCGATAAAAACCTGCCAATGTTCTTGCTGATCGGTGCGATCGGCCTTGCGTAACCAGCCAAAAGTCCCGATATCGGTGTGATAACTCCCTTTGCCATCCTGAAAAGGTTGCGCTAGTTGTCTGGCGGACTGTAAAGTTATCTCTAAAGCTGCCTGTTTTTCCTGGCCCCGTCCCGACTCAAACCAAGGAGCAAACACCAGCACATTATTGAGAGCGATGTCTTTGTTCTTCAAACTCGCTTCTTTTAAGGGATCGCTCCATTTTTTCGCGGCAGCTGCCCAAAATCCCGCATCCATAGGGTTTGATTCTAAGTCAGCAATTTTCCATAATAAAGCAGCAAAAGCTCCGGCTGCCCAAAAATCAGCCTTTTCTAACTTCCAAGTGCCGGGGGTGGGACTATTCCTCCTCCGTAGCCAATTGAAGAAATTAAAACCCGATGGCTCTGGATGGGTAAGATAGGGATAGAGAATTCCCCGACGGGCATAACTATCGAGATAGTCGATCGTGGTATCTAGTTTAATCTTAGCCAGATCGAGACAGAGCTTAATTCTTGCAGCTAGGGGCATTTTAGCCCGCAATTCCGCCGCCGATTGGGGACGATGGACAATCCGGACGGCCACCGCACCGATCGCCGCCCCCGTACCCATAATAATTAGCGTGCGTCGCTTCAAATTCCCGACTCCTAAGCTGGATAGATGCGAATACGGCGATTCGGTTCCTCTCCGAAGCTATCGGATTGGAGACGGTAATGTTCCACTAATTCGTGTTGCATTTTCCGCACTTTCGCCGATCGCGGCAGTAACTCCACCGGTTGGCCGGTAGGGATAACGATTTGTTCCACCGCTAACCGGGCCTCCTCCAAAGCTTCGATCTCGTCATCGCTACCGCTGCGGGCAAATAAACGCATATCCGCACCTTCCTGATTCATCGGGTCATCAATGCCCAAAATCCGCTTTAAACCGCGAGAAATTTGGGGCAGGGTATTGGATTTGATGCCGTGGATGGGAATTTGTCTTACTTTGGCAATTTGCCGCAATTTTGACTGATTTTTAACGTGGGAACGCAGGGCCAGCACTGCGTCGGCCTCCTGTAAATTTTTGGTCAAAACGATCGGCAAATCTAGGGCCTGTACTACCTGTTCGATCGGGGCGCGACTGACTCCGTAGGGATAGACATAAACCGGCCAATCTTCGCCATTGGGACCGGGGATGCGGATTTTTTCCGTTTCCGGTTCTTCCTGCAGCCAGGATTGTTCGAGGAGGCGATCGAAATCGTTTTCCTGGTTGAGTCCGCCTGCACCGAAACGGGCCACGGGAGTCATCCGGCCATCGGCCCGCCATCCCTTGGGTTTATCCATTTCCGGCAGATAATTGCCGCGCAAAGGGGTCAACTTTTCCGGTTTTGGTTCTTCCTGAGTGACCTGTACTTTTCCCTCCTCATCTACCCAACGGATTTGGGCAATTGCTTCCCGTCCCCGCAGCAGTTGGTCGATAGTGGTGGATACGTCTTCGTGGATGACCCAGCGCTGACGTTCCAACATTTCGATGGCAATGTCAAAGGTGGGCGGTGCTTTGCGTTCTAAAACGGTTTTTTGGGAACCCCGGCGGCGCGCTTCTTCGTCTCCGAGAGTTACTGCCTGAATTCCCCCGACTAAATCCGATAAAGTCGGATTTTTAATTAAATTTTCCAGTTGATTGCCGTGGGCGGTTCCCACTAACTGCACCCCGCGTTCGGCGATCGTGCGAGCGGCCAGAGCTTCTAATTCCGTACCGATCTCATCGATCACGATCACCTCTGGCATATGGTTTTCCACCGCTTCGATCATGACTTGATGCTGCAATTCCGGACGGGCCACCTGCATCCGACGAGCGCGACCGATGGCCGGATGGGGAATATCTCCATCCCCGGCGATTTCGTTGGAGGTGTCGATAATCACTACCCGTTTATTGAGGTCGTCGGCTAAAACTCGGGCTATTTCCCGGAGAGCGGTGGTTTTCCCTACCCCCGGACGACCGAGCAGCAGCAGGGATTTACCCGTTTCCACTAGGTCGTTAATCAGGGTGATCGTACCGAAAACGGCCCGACCGATACGACAGGTTAAACCGATAATTTCCCCGTCTCGATTGCGAATGGCACTGATGCGGTGCAGGGTGCGTTCAATCCCGGCGCGATTATCGCCGCTAAAACTGCCCACCCGGGCGATCGAATACTGGATTTCTTCTTTTGAGATCGGTTCGTCCCCCAGATCGATCGCCCCATCGGGAAAACGCGCTTCTGGTATGCGTCCCAAATCCATAACCACTTCGATCAGTTGATGCTGCCGCGGGTGTTCCTCGATTTTGGTGCGAATCCGCGCGGGTAGAATTGCCAAGAGTTTGTTTAAATCGTCGGTAACTGGCATCCGAGAGGAGGGTAGGGTTTCTGGCATTAATAGTAAAAGGTTTTGGCGATAATTGGCTGTTTTTATTGCCAAGATTTTCTTGGGGTCTAACACATTTAGGGGTTAGTTGTCAATTAAAAAAATATTATAGTTTTTTGACCAAGGCTAGGCTTTCAATTGAGCAACGAGAATAGAAGCGGCTTTAACGGCTTCTTGGTGGGCTTGGGGGTCATTTTCAAGGTTAGGCTGGTCTAAATGCTCTAAAATTGGCAAAATCAATGAACGGGCGTAACTTCCAGATGCAATACCAGCGATTTTTTCTCTCAGTCCCAGTTGCTGTAATTTGGTCACGGTATGGTCATTGGTTCCCCCAGCTAACTGCACAAATCCGGCTAGATTGGCACAGAGGACTTTTTTGGCCATGTTAATGGCCGGGTGGGTGGTTCCTTTGCCGATATCGCCGCTCATCGGTCGGCCGTCAGTCTGCCAAATCAGAGGACAGCTTAGGGGTGAAATAGTTTCTCGCAGATAGTGGAGGTAATCAATGATATATTCATGATCTTGGCAACTTATGGCCAGGATTTTTAGGTTTTTACTGACAGGTGCGATCGCTGGCCAGAGTCGAGCAAATTCCTCTCCATGACCGACTTGGGTATGAATTTCGATCGCATCGACTCCCATTTCGATAATTAAGGGGATAATTTCTTGGGGTTGACAGACACGGGATCTTGTCTCGATTATTTGCCGGGGACAAACGGGTAAGCAGCGACCGCAACCATAACAGCGCTGTTCAATCACTCCTCCCCCATCAATAGCATAAGCGGGACAGATTTTTTCGCAGGGACGGGGACAATCGACCGGACAGAGTTGCGGGTTAAAGACAGCTTTACGAAAGTGGGGATCTTCCCCGTCATTGAGACTGACCATCAACCAAGGTCGTCGATTGGGAGATAATCCAGCGATTTTTGCGGCGGTTTCGATGCCTTCTTTGGCCGCAACAATCACGGCCCGGTCGGCGGCCACATCAATACAATCGGCCCCGGCGATAGTATAGGTCAAAGCGAGGTTGCGAATCGTGGGCAAATCTTGGTAACTGGCTCCACAGATGAGCTTGAACCAGTGACCCGCAACTAAGGACTCTAAGGGAGAGGAGTTTTTATCTAGCACTTTTTCATCCTATCGCGCCCAGCCCCTAAATGTCAGCCTTGTGCTGCTCTGATTCTTACCTAGGGTTTGCTGAAAAAGTTTGTTGGTGGGGTTAGGAGTCAGGAGTCAGGAGTCAGGAGTCAGTAGCTGGTCGTTTCAGGCTTTGTTGCCCTCTTTTTTGTACCAATTTATGTACTACGAGAGGGATAATGCAAGGTTTTTGAGAGTCCCAATCGGATTTTCGCAGCATGAACATCGGATTTTAACAGGTCAAAAGCCTTATTTTAAAAGGGTTTTACCATTATTCAGCCAACCCTATCTAGGTATCCCCAATCTCGCGAGCGATCGCAATTAAAGAAAATATAGGAGACAGAAAATGGCTAACGAAACCGTTACTTATTCCCTAGAAGCTGTTCTGACAAGGATCGAGGGGAAAATAGACTCCCTACAAAGAGATGTCAATCAAAAATTCGACAAAATCGATGAACGGTTAACCAAAGTAGAAATAGGACAATCGGAGATCAGAGGGGACATTAAAGCCTTAGATGAGCGACTAACTACAGAAATTAAAGGACTAAGGGACTTCCAAAAAATAAACTATTCATGCTCAAGAATAATAATCATTCTCGGAGTGTAGGAGGTAGGGGTCGATGGTTGCCTCCTCCTTCCAATTTTGTAGTAGAATTAATCCTGTACATTATTAATCAAGTTTTTCT
>NZ_JAPZRB010000473.1:0-8165 GCF_027531105.1 Microcystis sp. LE18-22.4A | reverse complement strand
AAACTCTTATAGAGAAAGACATTTGGCGATTTTTGTTAATTGTTTTCGATCTAGAGCGAACTAATCAATTAAATCTCTTGCCAGATAAAGATTTAGTCCATTTATGCCGCCCTATCGAACCATACTAAGTAACGAAGAACCGGTTTTCTTTAAAACCAGTTTTTTGTAAAACCAGAATTATTCGGATCGATCAAGCAGGTTTTCTGTAAAACCAGATTGCCAGATTGCCGGTCAGAAATAGTCAAAAGTTTAGCCATTAACTAGAACTGGCTCGATCCAGATCAGTTTGCGATCGGGTCGTTCTCTGGGGCCGTAGGGTTGCCACCGATAAAAACCCCTGCGCCAATGGGTGCGGTACTGACTAGATTAACTCACCCGCCAGTTAGCGAAAAATCAGGGGCAATTATTTCAACAGTAAACAGCTTTTGCTTGCCTAAGCAGGGTATCGGTTCAATCGCCCTGACATTTTCCAGCTTCCAAGCGTATCGTTGGGGTTGCCAGTCGCCGAGCGACCGTTCCAATTCCGAAACCGATTCGATAATAATCGAATTTGGCACGTCGGTGGCATTCGCCTCGGATACCATCTCTAAACAATCGGTCAGATCGGTGAGTGCTACGATCGCACCTAACGGTAATTTATCGCCATCGATGGACAGATTGAACGCTCGGTTGAGATGGGAGATCAAGCTTTTTCCTTGCTTGCAAAGGGGACGTTTGGCGGCGTGGATGGCCAACACCCCTCGGTATTTTGTCGGCCATCCCCTCGTCTCGTAAAGTTTGAGACCGTTTGCGACCAGAGATGCCCACGGTTGCCACAAACTTATAGCTTTGATTGCCAATGCCTTAACTCCTTACTCATTTGTTCTTAAGAAAATCCCTGTACTCCGCTAGAACCTCCCGCGCTTTGGGGGAATCGATCGCTTCCAGAATCTCCCCGATCGGCTTGCCCATGCGATCGAGTTCTCGAATCCGATCCACCTTTTCAGATGCAAGGTAGATCGATCGCTTGCGCTTACCGAATTCGACTTGATAGAAAGTCTGGAGATATTTGCGCCCGTACTTCGCCTGTTGAGAATAAGTGGTGATCAAATACCCCGAACCCTCCCCCCTACGACGGCGCGGACGTTTATTCTCGGTTTCCTCTTTACTAGGGGATATTTTTGTACTGGTTAAAGGTACATCTGTATCCCCTAGTAAAGGTATTTTAGAGAGAATCAAGGTAGAGGATGCGGGCGAGGGCGATGGTGGCCATTTGAGGGTCGAGGGCATTAGCGAGAGCGATTCGTCGGTGGCGAGAAACTGGATTGCTGTTCGGTTGTCCAAGGGGTTTGTCCAGTCCGTAGGAATCGAGGAGATGCTTTCGAGAAATCGGGGATTTAACCGTTCGTCCTCTTTGATTACGCCCTCTTTCTTCAACTGTGTCTCTAATTTGCTCTGGCCAGGGCGTGACGGGTTGCCAATCGATAAAACCTCCGGCGATGACCACAAACAGAAGTTTTCTCCTAAAGAAGGGGGAGCTAAAATATCCTGAATTGACAGTAAGCCATTCCGCATCGTAGGTTTGGCGGGCAATCTGACGTAGGAAGTGCTGAAGATAGAGGGTTTGGTGGCCTGTTCTGCGGATGGAGAGGATATTGTCGGTGCTGGCGATGCAGAAGTATCGGGGTCGGAAAGATTCGATCGCCCGTTTGATAGTGAGGAAACAATCACCCCCGGTTCCATCGCCCCGTTTTGAAAGGGTGGGGGGTGAGGCGGTAAGAAGGTGGATTTCGCCGTGTTCCCGTCGGATATTTCGTAGTGGGAGATAATTTGCGTCGCCGTAGTTGCGGACTCTGGGGAAACGTCGGTCGAGAGGGAATCCGACCCCGATGCCGCTGCAGATATCGAATTGCTTGAGCATGGTGGTTCGCTACCAGTCATTTTTTTTTCTCCCCAGTCGAGACTTCAGCAGTGGGAAACTTTCGAGCATCTCTCGGATATTCAGAGGTGATCGTTCTGAGTCTTTATCGGCCACCCGTCGCCACGGGATTAACTCATCAGGTCGATGCCGCAATCTTAGGAGTGGCTCTCCGTATCGGTCTAGGGGTAGCAGTTCTAGAGCAACATCCTCGACGATTTCCCCTCGGACTTGTGCGTACCATCGCAAAAATTCATCCGACAAACGGGAGCGAGTTTGTTCTGGTGGTTCTTTCGATATCTGATAGAGAAATACCCCGTACTTACTTCTTATCGTCTCTAGCGTCGCCTCCACATGGGCGATAGCCTGCCAAGCTCTTGATTGTCCGTATTCATCGATGGCCTCTCGGATTTTTTGATCGAGCGGTATTCCGAGTTCTCGTAGTCGTTGGTGAAGTTTCCCCGTCAGAGGTTCTTTAATTTTGTTTGAGCATTGGATTGGTTCCGACTCGACAATAACTTTCTCATCCCGAGAAATTAAATCCTTTTCCTCCTCCTTATCCAAACAAATCAAATCCTCCACCATTGCGGTCTGGATGGTTTGAAGAATCTGAATAGTCTGAGGAGTTGCAGACTCCTCTTGCTGTAAGGGTTTCGGGGTTTGATTTTCCGAATTTTCGGAAAAGTTTCCGAGAAATCGAACTGGGTTCCGTTTTTCCGTATCGTTTTCCGAGTTTTCGGCAACCTTTTCAACGAATCGAACCGGGTTCCCCCGTTTGGCTACCCCCCGAAGATTACGGAAAGAAAAACCTTGATCTTGAAAGTCGAATAGTCCCAACTGCTGAAATTTAGCGATCGCCGTGTAAAAGGTGGTTTTTTTAATGTTCACCGCCTGCATGATCGTGAACGTATCCGGCAGATCGGAGTAGCGATCACCGAAGGGATCCAACTCGACTAGGTAACTCCATAGTCTCCACTCGGCGGCTGTTAAATTGGAGTGTCTGAGCTTTTGGGATATTTCCGCCGTTAGAGGGTAAAATTTTTGCTCGATCCGTGTCATAATAGTCACACTGTAAAAGAATGAATTTCAGAGGATGAATCTCAAAAGATGAACCCCGATGAACCGATCCCGAAAGTTGCGTGTCGACAAATCGATCTCGACGGTTACTTCTAGATAGGTACATCTAATGAAGAAGTCATTTTCTTGCCCCGTTCCCTAACCAGATTGGGGCTTGTTTTTTTGGGTTAATCCCCTCAGTTGCGAACGGGACGAACCCATCCGAACGGGTCAATCGGAAGGAAGCTTAAAAATTCCTTAAAATGCCCCAGTATTTTCACAACTTGTAGTTTCCGTGTCATAATCGGTATGAGTGGTTCTGATCGTGCGAAAATCAGTTATATTTGTTTGCTAGACTAATTATCAACTAATTAATTCGCATTTGAGTCGGTGAGTATGCAAAAGTTAACAATTAGGCAAGCCTTTAAAACAACCCAAGATTATTTCAAGATTAGTGGGAAGGATCTTTCCGAGGTGTCGGGGATCGGAACGCCCCATATCAGTTCTTTTAGGAACGGGAAGAACTGGATCAGCGAGGATACCTTAGAGAAGCTTCTCGATGGGATGGAAGAACTTGCTCCTGGTTCCCGCCGTTACTTTGGTTTGTTGGTGTCGGGAGGCTCCGAACCGAATTTAGAAGATTTAATTGAGATAATCGGTGCTGATCGTCTCATGGTTGCCATTGCCGAAAAGTTCAAAAAAGATCGGGAAACGATCAACTACTTGCAGCAAAGTCTGATCATGTCTTAGAGAACCGATCAAGAACGGGTGGAACGGGAAGCGAAGTCCTCACCGTTTGCGGAGTTAGACTGGGCGATCGAGATTTTTAATACAACTTATCCTTTAATAAACTCTTCGGTTCTTTACTAGGGGATACTTTTGTACTGGTTAAAGATACATTTGTATCCCCTAGTAAAGATATTTTAGAGAGAATCAAGGTAGAGGATGCGGGGACTGGCGGTCGTTGTGCGGAAACTCAACCGATGATTTTCAGGATTTCTGAAACGGGTTGATTAGCATCGATCGCCATTCGCACCTTTGACAGCTTCTCACGGGGGACTGACCGTTTGAAGGTTTTCCATCTGCCGTTAACCTTCTCGTCCCAACAGTATGCCCAAAACCAATGATCGGGATTGCCAGTGGAACGAGCGCCCTCAACCTTTGGATAAGTTTTCACGTTACCGTGTTTATCCTTCTTCTCTTGGTTGAAGGCATAAAGGGAACCACTGGGATTTTTCTTAGGGGAAATCTCAGATGTGTGATCTCCTAAATTTTCCCCTAAGAAAATCTCTGAAGATGTGACGGGGTTGACCGTTTTTTTCTTAGGGGAAATCTCGGAGGTGTGATCATTCTGTCCTAAATTTTCCCCTAAGAAAATCGGTGACTCACTTTCCCCTAAGAAAGAATTAGGGGTTGTCGAACGCTTCGCCCGGGTTTTTTGTATCTTGGAAGCTCTCGGTCTCGGTTCGAGAGGGGAATAGACCTCAAAAAACTGCTGGTGAAACAGATGGTTATCGGTGGTCAGTATCCAACCATCTTGGCGAACCTCACCGATTGTGTAGAACTTACCGTTATCGGGATGTTCACCGACGATAACGATCGACGCACCCGCTTCAATTGCCATGGTTCCCTCCGGGCAATTCCGTCAACAATCCGTAGGACTTATCGAATAGACAGCGTGCCGTTCCCGTCAAGCCGTGACGGGCCTTACCAACGATCAATTCCAGCACATCGCGATCAGCACTATCGGGGTTGTAATATTCATCGCGATAGAGCAGGACAACGTTATCGGAAACCATCTCTAGAATTCCCGATTGACTGAGATCAGCCATGAGCGGGCGTTTATTGTTGCGTCCCTCTACTGCCCGGGATATTTGGGAGAGTGCCAGAATCGGCACGTTTAAATCGCCCGCCATCTTGTAGCTGGACTTCCCCCATACATAAATACTAAAAAATTAACAAAACCCTTACTGCAGGTCGCTTCTAAGAAAAAATTGAAAAGAGGCTACTGGGTACATTTTTCCCTTGAAAATGGCTGTACCGTTGACTGTATCTGGAGTAGAGCGATGACCTAGAGTTGGCTGTATAGTGATCGCTAACCTGATTGTAACAGATAGTGTCATTAATCTCTAGAGTAAGGGATTCGCTCTGTAGCCATGTTTTTGCTGGTTTTCTGCCCCGAAACAAGCTATAATGGTCGAAAGGTCAAATTTGAAAATTTTTGCCTCAAACCCTATCTGCGTAAGAACTTCAGGATTTTGTGTCCAGTAGTTCATTGGTATTGTATTGCTTGAACTCAGGCTCTGTAAGACTTTTAGCCATAGCTAGTATGTTTATACGGGGGAAGTCCAGTTGTAGAGTCCCCTAGCGACGTTGCCCAACTCGTAACTGCGGTTGCCGTTGGGGGAATCGTCGGCCATCATCTGAAGGTAGTCCACCACCACCAAACCGGGTTGCTTTTTCTCACCGATGAGACGACGACATTCCGAGGCGATGCCCATGACCGTTGTTCCCCGGTCGTCGTTGAAATAAAGCGGTAATTCGGTGGCTACTTTCAACACATCGACGATCGTTTCTCGTTCTAGCTCGGTGAGTGGAGCCAGTCCTGCGCGGTGTTGCCTGATCCGACCGCTTCGGAGGGGAGAAAACCCATAATCGCAATAGTGGGGGTGAACGCTCAACAAACTCCACAGACGATACTCTAGCTGTTGGGCGGTCATCTCCAGCGAGAAGAAAACCACGGGTATCCGTCGAGCGAGCATCTGTAAGGCGAAAAATAAGGCGGCTTGGGACTTGCCCATCGACGGTCGCCCCGCGAGCAGGGTCAACGTTCCAGGCTCGAAACCGACAATCAGATCGTCCAACTCTCGTAAGCCCGTGGGGTAAATCGGGTTATTTTTCTCCAATTCCGTGAAGGCGGCACTCGCCACCTCGCTATTGGGAAGCGTTTGCGTCGTTCTTCCCCGGTTCGATACCAGAAATACTGCTTGCTCCGCCCCGTCCAGCACCTCGTCCAACTCCCGCGTCGTGTCGCGGGCCAACTCGATGACCTCACCTCCGACTCCGATCAACTGACGACGGACATACTTATCCATCACCAACTCGGCATAGCGATCGATGTTGGCGGCCGATACCGTGCGCTCGATTAGCTGTAACAACCGGGGAATCCCTCCCACCTCGTCGAGAAGCTGGTGATCCTCCAGCCAACTGGAAATCGTCATCAGGTCTGTGGGCTTTCTCTTACCGTGAAGAGAAACCGCCGCTCGGTAGATTTCTTGATGGGAACGAACGTAAAAGGCATCGGCGAGTAGAAAATCGACGATCCGTCCCATGGCCTTGGGGTCGAGGAGAATTCCCCCTAAAATAGATTCCTCGGCCTCGATATTTTGAGGGGGCAACGCAGGATCATACATCACTTTCTAGACCCCACGGGTCGATCCATTTCTCGCCCGCTAATCTGGCCAATCGCTTCGTTTCGTTGCGCTCTGAAAAGGAGAGCTTCCTGGGTTTCTGTTCTTTCCCCGTTTTTTGTCCGTTCGTTCGTCCCTCCGATTTCTCGAAAAGCTCGTAATAAACTTCCCACCGGTTCAGACCAGCCCCATTCTTACCAGCCAACCATGCTTCTATATCGATGATCGGATTGGGAAGTTTCCCAGTTTCCTTCCTCACAAAATAAAAAAATCTCTCTCGCTCGTCTTCTGAGAGAGTCTTTTTAAAGTCTGAATAACTGGACTTCCCCCATACATAAATACTAAAAAATTAACAAAACCCTTACTGCAGGTCGGTTCTCAGAAAAAATTGAAAAGAGACTACTGGGTACATTTTTCCCTTGAAAATGGCTGTACCGTTGACTGTATCTGGAGTAGAGCGATTCCGTAGAGTTGGCTGTATAGTGATCGCTAACCTGATTTTAACAGATAGTGTCATTAATCTCTAGAGTAAGGGATTCGCTCTGTAGCCATGTTTTTGCTGGTTTTCTGCCCCGAAACAAGCTATAATGGTCTAAAGGTCAAATTTGAAAATTTTTGCCTCAAACCCTATCTGCGTAAGAACTTCAGGATTTTGTGTCCAGTAGTTTATTAGTATTACATTGCTTTAACTCAGGCTCTGTAAGACTTTGAGCCATAGCTAGTATATTTATACAGGGGAAGTTCAGATATATCTCTTTCAAGTGGTCTGAAAAGTTATCCCACATCAGCTGGCAAGAAGTTGATTTTAAGTTAGCGATTAGACTACTTAACAGCTTATGGGGTGGGTAAGTCAGAAGGATATGGATATGGTCTGATTCTCCGTTAATCTCTATTACCTTCGCCTTCCATTTCTCGGCTATGTTTTGAAAAGCTATTCTCAAAAACTCCAGATGCTTTTTCTGGAATACTTTCCGATGATATTTTGTCACAAGAACTATATGTACGGTGAGATTAAAAGTGGCTCTACGAGTCTTAAAATAATTAGTTTTTATGCTCTTGAAATTTTGTACTACGAATTGCTATAATCATAATATAACACATTGAGAGGTCGAATCGATGCGAGTCATAGAGTTTAAGTTAAAAACCAATTCACACCAGAAAATAGCCATTCAAGAGGCGATCAGGGTGGGACAGTTTATTCGGAACAAATGTCTAAGATTTTGGATGGACTCTACCAAAGAAGATCAGGTTAACTATGGTACTTTGTGTAAATTAACTACCGAATTATCTAACAGTTCTGAATTTCCTTTTGTCGGTAAACTCAACTCTATGGCTCGTCAAGCAAGTGCCGAAAGAGCTTGGTTTTCTATATCCCGTTTTGACAACAATTGTCAAAGGGGTTTAGCGAAAAAAGGCTATCCTAAATTCAAAAAATTTTCAAGGTCTGTCGAGTACAAAACTTCTGGTTGGCAACTAACAGAAGACAAAAAGTTTATCCACATCACGGATAAAACAGGGATAGGGAAATTAAAGCTAATCGGCACTTTTAACCGTGAGATTCTCGATAAATCTACTATCAAAAGAGTCAGGCTTATTAAACGAGCCGATGGCTTTTATTGTCAATTTGTCTTAGACATTGAGAGAGTAGAAACCTTTGACTCTACAGGAAAAGAAGTAGGGATTGATTTAGGTTTAAACCATTTATTAACCGACTCTAATGGGGATAAAATTGATAACCCACGGTTTCTTCGTAAGTCGGAAAAAAGACTAAAAAAGGCTCAACGTAAACTCTCAAAGAAGAA
>NZ_JAPZRB010000575.1:0-1258 GCF_027531105.1 Microcystis sp. LE18-22.4A | reverse complement strand
AAAATTTCTCTCCCCGACAAGCATTAAACAAAGCATTCCTGAGTAGGGATAATTCATGAATTATCCCTACGGAATTATCCCTACGGAATTATCCCTACGGAATTATCCCTACGGAATTATCCCTACGGAATTATCCCTACGGAATTATCCCTACGATAGGAATTGTTGTTACAGTGATTATAAATCCTTTCTACCGAAGCTTTGCCAAAACTGAACTTCCTCCTGACTAGGTTTGACTTGCTGATTTTCGATATCTTGATGCCATTTTAAAGGATTATTAACAATATATTCTCTAATTTTCGTTAAGGAAACCTCATCACGGATAATATGTTCATAATAATTCTTTTGCCAAACCGATTGACCTTGAGTACTCTGCAATTGATTAATCAGTTTAGCACTATTCATTTTAAAATAACCAACCACTTTAGGTAACAACATTTTTCGCCTTTCCTCTGGTAGAGATAATTCATGAATTATCTCTAATGGGTTATCAATAAATATTATTCCGTGAATATGATTAGGCATAATCACAAATTCATCTAAAATAACTTCTTTATAACGAGTATCTAAACTATGCCAAATATCCTTAACAACTTGACCAAATTGATTAAGATTCATGACGTTATCTTGTATGTCCCCTAATAAATTTTCACTATTTTTAATACAGATTGTCACAAAATATGCAGCCGATTGAGAATAATCATAGTGAGATAATCTTAAGGAACGACGATGGGGTTTATCAGAAAAGTTATTCATTTATTCATCTCCTTGTCAGGACAATAAATAGGAATCTTATTTTAGTTTTTGGCTATTTAGTAAAATAAGATCAAGCTGAAGATAACAATAATTGTAACTGCTCGGTCTCGCGTAGCGAGCGCGTTGCGACCGCTTCCTTTAACCTTTCTACCCCTGCAAACTTACTGGCAATTTCCCTCACATCTTGGGAAGTGGGGAGATTTTCTCAAAACCCTTGACAAATGGCGAGACTTGCTTTAGACTTTTTGTATAATGGGAATCCGTGCGCCCATATATATAGGGTTTTTGAGGGAAGATAAGAGAGAAAAAAATAGACTCCAAAACCGGGATGGGTAGGAATAGGGATAAAGGTATGAAGACGGAAAATTTCTCTCCCCGACAAGCATTAAACAAAGCATTCCTGAGTAGGGATAATTCATGAATTATCCCTACGGAATTATCCCTACGGAATTATCCCTACGGAATTATCCCTACGGAATTATCCCTACGGAATTATCCCTAC
>NZ_JAPZRB010000536.1:0-15362 GCF_027531105.1 Microcystis sp. LE18-22.4A | reverse complement strand
GCAGGTGGTGGCGGTGAGCAGGGTGGGGATCATGATGACACCGAACCAACCGATATAAAGACGGTTGTTGGTGCTGGTGATCCACTGACAGAACTGCTCCCACAGGGAAGCGCTCTCGCGCTGTTGTAGAGTGGTGGTCATGGTTGGATAATTTCTGTATGTATTAGGTTGTCAAGGTTCGTTGTTTGACATGAGTTAATACTATCGGGTTTTTATAGTTATGTAAAGGGGTTTTAAGAAATGTTTTTTTATCAATGTCATAACTTTTACTTATATAACTGATGTTCAGGTAAACTAGAAGCAGACAAATTCTGCAAAAATAAGCGATGATACCCGAAATTACTGCAAAACTATTGGAAGCGAAGAAGGAAAAAGGCCTGAGTTTCGCTGACCTAGAAGCGATTCTAGGACGAGATGAGGTGTGGATTGCCGCTGTTTTTTACCGGCAAGCGAGCGCCTCCCTAGAAGAAGCAACGAAAATTGTGGCAGCTTTGGGACTGGGAACCGAAATCGTCGCATCCTTAACCGAGTATCCTGTCAAGGGATTGGGTCCTGTTGTCCCCACCGACCCCCTGATTTATCGTTTCTACGAGATCATGCAGGTGTATGGAATGCCACTAAAATCGGTGATTCATGAAAAATTCGGCGATGGCATTATGAGTGCGATCGATTTTACCCTCGACGTGGATAAGGAGGAAGACCCTAAAGGCGATCGCGTTAAAATTACCATGTCGGGTAAGTTTTTACCCTATAAGAAGTGGTGAGTCCTGCCAAAGTCAACGGTAAGGAATTTCTATTCCTTGCCGCTCTTGCTATTTTTCTTAACAAAACTTAACAATTGACGGCAAAATTTTGCTTGCTTTTTTTGGCAGATTTTGGGACAATATTTTTAAAAGAGTTTACTAATAATGGAAATATAACCACTTAATAATAAACACAAGAGTACCATTATAAGAAAATCATAACCCAAGCCGCCGCAAAAGTCAAGGTATCTCTCCTAATTATGCTGTGAAACTTCTAATTCCTTGAGCGGTGAGGGTTTGGGGAATTATGAATTATGAATTATGAATTGGGGAGTGGGAAGACAGTAAACTGATAACTGCCAATTCAGACTTCAATTGGCGATGTTATATTGAACATTTTCAAGAAGAAGGCGCACCGCAAAGCGTATCTCTGCGAGATCGCTGTTTTTTTACCGCTTATGAAACTAACATTATTGTTCCTTTAAAATCTTTGAGGATTGAGGTAGAGATGGCAGATGTTTATAACAAAGTAATCTTTAGTTAAAGCCTTAAATATGGAGCTTTTGTTATCATTAGAATACATAAATATTCGTCATAAAAAAATTAGCGTAGGCAATGATTAATAGAAAAACTGAATATTTGTGCAAGTTGTGGTAAACAAGTTACCTCCGCTATTCGGCGAAGATTAACCATAACGATAGCTCCAAAAAACATTATATTAACAAGAAATGGTGAATAGGGAACTCCGAAATATGAAGAAGCACCAGATAAAAAAAGATGTGCCACAAAATATGATACTATAACAAGCAATAAATCAGTTAAAATTGCAGATATATCTAAACTTAAGCCTAGTACAGGTGTTATAGCATAACTTAGAATAGTCAAGCTAGTACCT
This sequence comes from Microcystis sp. LE18-22.4A, assembly GCF_027531105.1. Lineage (NCBI taxonomy): Bacteria > Bacillati > Cyanobacteriota > Cyanophyceae > Chroococcales > Microcystaceae > Microcystis > Microcystis sp. LE18-22.4A. The sequence goes on along the minus strand of NZ_JAPZRB010000536.1, from coordinate 13,724 downwards.
ACTATAAATAGTAGGGATATTGCTCCAGCATCTTGTGCAAAAAATCCCCAAAATCCCAAATAAATCGCCATCAATGAAAACCCAACAGAGACAGCTTTTACGATCCCATCGTAAACATTTCCCAAAGCATTTCCCCAATCCATAAAAAATTCTCCAGCTAAGTTTGTAAATCTCTAAAGTCATGAAAGTATCAGCAAGATTGAGTAAATCTTAAAAATCTATATTATTTAGCGACCAAACATTTCAAGCAATTGCTCGAAAGTACCACAACTCTTAACTACTTCTGAGTCAAGGATTCCGACCATAAAAAATCCCGAAATTACAAAAACGAGAAGACCCTCTTGAAAATTACTGGTAGGCGCTATACTTGGTAACATTCCGAAAGCCAATAATGCAATGTCTCTGGCCAAAGTCATCAGAAGTTGTTCCTGTGATGATTGGTTTAAAAACATCTGTAAAAGAAACTGAAAAAATATTACTATAAGTATATGCCAATTTAGAAAGACTTGGGCAACTAATTCACGTGCAAATAACCCAAAAACAGCAAGTAATACACCATAGAAGAAAAAGAAATATGAAATTAAACAACTCAAGTAATGAGGCATTATTAGCAAACGATTTGCCAAATCCATAAAAAATTCTCCAGCTAACTTTACCAATTTATGAAATTATCAAAGTATCAAAAAGGTTGGGTAAATTTTGACAATTTGTGCACTCGATTTACTCACCGAATAATTGACCATGTACAGCATTTACAAACGCTTCTGCTTCTGATTTTTGCCATGGCAATCCAGTGACAGGAGTTGCTGTTCCTCCGGCCGTAACCACACTTACCGTTGGAGATCCCCACATCAATAGAACACCAAAAATCAAGGGAATAATACCCACTACTACAGTTATCAAGACAATTCCTAAAACAACAAGGAATAGTCCCCCAACAACTTTCCTATCCATTTCATATCGAACTGAAACAACTTGCTTGAGAGGAACATCTTCTCTTCGTCCACCACTAAACCAGCTTTTCTTCGCCATATAGGTAAGTCTTTTGTTCGTTACAATACCAAAACAGTTGTCAACTAAGACATTTTCTTTAGAACTTGATGTCATTTTTTCCTCCTCATTTGATTTGTGTAATGGTTGATCGTGTGACCTGGACTGCATTGCCTAAACTGGCTTTAGGCATCCTGACTGTGATATACTAGAATCTGTACTATCACACATTTTCTTTAGATTGCCTAAATAAAGCCTTGAAACTGCTTAATTACTTAGGATACATCGTAGTCTTGAGTTTAGTCAGTCGGAAAAGTCGGAACTTACAGCCAAACAATTGATCTGAAATATCGGAAATATCAGCTAAAATAAGTAAAAAACTTACCTAATCTATAGTCCATGTTTCAAGCTAATCTATCTAATACGGTGTTAAATCTCTTAGATGAGTTGGTTTTTGCCAAAACAGATCAACATCTAGACTATCTTCAAAAAACTATCTTGCAAGGGACCTTAGAAGGTTACAAATACTCAGAAGTTGCCAAAGAATCTCATCTTAGTGAAGGTCATATTCGAGATAGTGCTTCAGAATTATGGAAAATTTTGTCAGAAGTTTTAGGGGAAGATATTACTAAATCAAATATTAGAGCAGTTTTAAAGAAACATAGCTTTATAAATAATAATATGGGACGAGATTTAGTCTCTTTTAATAATGTTCATATTTGTGATCATAATCCATTTTCCCTCAATAATAATAATTATCACTCTGAAATCCAGCGCGATCAACCTTATTTAGATTTAGGTCATATTCCTGAAATAACTCAATTTTATGGGAGAGTTGCCGAATTAAATAATCTAGAAACTTGGATAGTTGCGGAGAAATACCGTTTGGTTACTGTGTTAGGTTTAAAAGGAATTGGTAAAACCACCCTTTCTTTGAAACTGGTTGATAAAATCAAAAATAGTTTTAATTATGTTATTCGCAGAAGTTTGTATTTTTGTCCAAAATTAGATGAACTTTTAAGTGAAATTTTACCCTCTATCAATCCTCAATTGAAGCTCTCTCAAAGTCTTGACAAGAAATTAAATTTATTCTTAGAGTTAATAAAAAGCCATCGCTGTTTGATTATTCTTGATGATTTACAAAGTCTATTTGATTCTAAAAAACTAGCAGGTAATTATCAAAAAGAGTACCAAGATTATCAACTATTGTTTAAAAGCATTGCTGAAGTCAATCATCAAAGCTGTTTACTGTTGTTGAGTCAAGAAAAACCTATTGATACGACTTTTTTGGTGCAGAAAAATAAATTCATTAAAACATTAATCATAGAAGGTTTAGGAGAAGATGCCATAGAAATTTTGCGCCATCATAATCTATTAAATGAAGACAGTTGGGAAGCCTTAATTAAATGTTATCAAGGTCATCCTCTTTGGTTAGAATTAGTTGCTAGTTTTATTCAAGAGACATTTTTAGGTAAGGTTGCTGACTTTTTGGAGATTAAATACCCGATTGCCGAAGAAACTTTAGAGCAGACTTTATTAAGTATTTTGCAAAGTTTAACAGAATCAGAGAAACTAATGCTAACAGAATTAGCAAATTTTAATCAACCTATTTCTATTAAAGAAATGATCGACCAAACTTCTCTAGCTTATACAGATTCTTTGAAAGTAATTCAATCTCTAATCAGACGAATAATAGTGGCAAAAGATGAAAACGCTTTATTGTGTTTGAATCCTGTTTTTAAAGCTTATGTAATTAATCATCAAATCTAGGGCTGAGTCGAAAATTTTATCGCAATCATAATAGTTTACGAAATTCTACGACTGTCAAATAGTTACACCTGCATTTAACAATCCTAACATAATATTGAGATTTAAAATAGATATTTTAATCATAATATAACTCTCCGATTCAAAAATTTAAATTTTCAGGGTTTCCATAAATTGACAGGATTATCAACTAGAAACAGAGTAACCATTCAGGGGGAGCAGGAAAAAAACTGATAGCTGCCTCCCGTCTCCTGTCTCCTGAACTGCCTAACCTAAATCTCTGTCTTTAGTGACGGTAATTTCCTTAGATAAATGTCGATACCAAGTAAAATAGAGACCGATGGAAAGTAAAAGAAAAACCAAAGCCAAAATCTTCAAACTTTGCCACTGCTTAATGATTAAAACAATCCCCATCATAAACAGGACTAATTGCCAAGGAACGGTGAGAAAAGCGGCGATGATATCCCGTTGATTTTCCGCTTTAATTTTTGCCTGTAGATTAGGTTTAACACTGTGACGGACTTCTCCCCAAAAGCCAAAAGGTCGGGTAACATTATAGAAATTTTCCATAACTAAACTATCGGTGGGAGGAGTTAACAAAGTAGCGATAATACAGCCAGCTAAAGCGAACAAACTCGGCACAAGAAAGAGAATAAGTTCCTGATATTGACTGTGACGAAAGAAAGGTAAAATTATCGCTTGTGAGGCAATAGCCGCAATCATTCCCGCTAAAGTTCCCACGGCAAAACCATAACCATTAAAGCGCCACCAATACCAACGTAATAGGAGAGGAACTGCTAATCCCACCCCTAATCCCGTGGTTAACCAACCCCAAATATCATTGACATTTTGGATATTAAAACTCAAAACTAAGCCAATTACGACCACAAAAACCGAGGCCAGACGACCTTGAAAAACTAACTCCTGTTCTCCCGCATTTGGTTTCAAAAAAGCTTGATAGATATCTTTGACCCAATAGGCAGCACTAGCGTTAATAACCGCATTAAAAGTGGACATAGCTGCCGCTAAAAAAGCAGCAATTAATAACCCTTTCATCCCCACAGGAATATATTGAGTAATCACCGTGGCCAGAATTCTTTCTGGATCTGTAATCGTGCCTTTAGTTAAACCATAGTGAATACCTAAAACCGCAAAAGCTGTGACTAGCGGCCAACGGAAAGAAAGCAGAATAATCCAGAATAAAGATAATAAACCGGCATCTCGATCGCTTTTGGCGGCTAGGTATCGTTGTAACATATAACCACCGCTGCCGCTGCAACCTTCGATGATGGTTTTAACTAAATAAAAGAAAATCACCCCACCAAACAAATTAAAGATGGCATAATCTCCGGGTAAATCCAAAGTCAGGGAGGGAAAAATACTAGCCCAGTCGCTTAAATTCCAAGTTTTTGGCTCCGCTGCCCCCGGAATTGCTACCGTGAAACTATCGGGAAGATTGACAGTAAAAAAAGCCACTGTCGATACATAAATTACCGCCACAAAAATCAGAAATCCTTGAAATAAATCGGTAATTACCCCACCATAAAAACCACTGGCGACTGTATAAATTAACGTTAAAAGAATTAATATCACCGAAGCAAGACGATCATCCATACCCAGAAACTGCCCTAAAAATTTCCCCCCCGCAACGGAGAAATAACTCATCGCACCGATAGAGAATAAGAGAGTGGCGACGGCGCTAATAATTCGGGCAAAATTCCCCTGTTTTCCAGTTCCAAAGCGAAATTGCATCCATTCCGCCATGGTCATAACTTGGGCGCGGCGATTCCATTTGCCCATAAAAGCCATGAGAAAGGCCATAATTAGGACAACACCGCCGCGGATTTCGATAAATAATCCTTTGGGGCCGACGGCGTAAATTAGGGCAGAAATGACCATAGTTCCCGCTAAATCGGTGTTAGCCGCCATTCCCGATACCCCTAACATCCACCAGGGCAAATTGCGATTACCTAAAAAGTAGGATTCTAGACCTTGAGAAGCTTTTTTCTCGGCTATAATCCCGATTATTAGGGTTCCTGCCAGATAAAGCAGGATAATTACATAATCAATTAACTGCATAGTTGAGATCAATTTAACTTTCGATCGTTATAGCATCAATTGACTACGATTTCTGGCTAACGGTTTCTTTTTCTAAGATTTGCACCCGTTGCTCTAGCTTTTTTAAATCTTCCTTTAGTTCAATTACTAAAGTGGCTAAACGCTGGAACAGTGGGTCACTTTCCCCGACTACTTCCCCATTTACTATACCCGTTCCCGATCGCCGTTGGGGAATCGGAGCGGCATTTTCCCCGCGGATGGATATTCCTCGAATCTGACTTTCAAGGCGCTCGACTCGATTGCGGAGACTAATTAACTCCGATCTTACCGCCGTATCCGATTGTGCTTTGCTGGCATTAACAAAACTCAGTATTAGCAAAAGGGAGATAATCAGAGTTAAAAAGCCATAAAAAGAGATTTTAGCTAATTTCATCGATTTTACCTCCTATCTATCTTACCCAACTTAATAGACCTCCTGCAAAAGTAAGTTCTCGAGCCGCCATCGGGTCAAAATACCCAAAAAATAGATAAATTTGACATAATCTTAGGTTTTATGAATGGCATAGTTGTCCATTGTCTTTTTTCTCCTCCTGGCGACCGTCTCCTATCTCAGAGTCTCCTCACCTAACGGAAGATTTTTGATTTTTGCAGCAGATCTAATGTTAAGAAACGTGGCTAAATCTAAAGCTTAATTGCAATTCCGCTCCCGGGTGATTAGTTGCTCAAAAGAGGATGATAAGGTAAAAAACACGATTTTGTCGAAATTTGGCCTTATCTCTATGTATAAAAACTCGGATAAAGATTTTCTCGGAGCGGCAATCACAGCCGGTTTAGGTGCGGGAATCGTCACTTCTTTTGCTGTCAATCAAGGACAAGACATCGGTACAGCTTTAGGAATTACCGCTTTAGCGGCTCTTTGCGGTGTCATCTGCCGTCATTTTGACCTAATGTGATGCAATCTTCCTCACACCTCCAATTCTGCCGAAAAATCCCGTTTTTTCTCGTATTGATAGGGACCGAGCAGAGCGCCCCAAATTCCCTTACCAGTGCCGGGATCTAGGCCTTTATCGTAGGTTTTTAGGCTATGACTCGTCACCTCGAAACCTAAAGCCACCTGATAGGTTGTCCCCTCATAGGTGAATTGACAGCGCTGTTCCGGTTGCGGTTGGGCGATAAACTGGTATTGATTATCAGCGAGAGTATTGACTTTGACCGCTAAAGTGCAGGTAGGCAGGAAAGTTAGGTCTTCTAAGCTAATTTTTCGCAAAATATCGGGATTTTTGCCCGCACCTTGCACGGATTTCAGGTCATTAAACATATAATGCCTAACCTCTAACCCTGCCGATTCCGAGCGCGTTAATCGCCACAGTCGCGGTCGGTAGGGTTGGTCTAAATTGATCATACTGGCCTGTTCGGCAAAAAGTGCGATGCTGTCTTCCCGAAATAAAGGCAACGGACGCAACCATAAACGCAGGTGAACGTACCACACCGGTTCCGCTTGTGCTTGCCGTTGATTTTCAAATTCACCTGCGAGATACCGACCAAAAGTGATTAATTCAGGGGTCATAGCTCAAAAAACTCTCCTTATTGCCTCAAAATTAATCATAACACCCATAGAAATCACTTTTTTGACAAAAATGACCTTCAGGCTAATGGAACCCGCTTAAACCCAGCTATTCCCCCTTTAGTGTACCAATATTCCCAGCGACCGCCAGCAGCACTAGACCAATCCTTGAGGTCAAATTTACCGCTGCCGGAGGGAGTTCCCGCGATGCGGTAGACTTTCACCGCTTGACCGTTATTATTCCAGATTAAAGGCCGATCCGGCTCCATCTGTTCGGGTAGAGTCCCGTTAGTTTGCAGAAAATAGGCATCTTGTCCTTTATCGGTGCCGTTGCCGTAGACTTTGGCGATACCATGGTCATCGATCGCCAGAAAAGCACCTTCTTCTAAACCGATAGCGTAGGCGGGCAGTTGATTGTGATTATCGTGTACATTGCGGGCTAAAAAACCAAAAAGGCGACCATATCTTGTTTCGGGATGATCTTGATTGAGTCGATCCAAATGGGTATCTGTCACCACTTTTTTGAGAAAAGGAACCCGAATAAAATCACTCCGATAGAAGTCTTTGGTGTTGAAGTGAAAGGGATTATTTAATATTTCCGAACTCAGTACTCCTTCGTGAGTAGGCGCATAGTAAAAATCACCCAGAATAGCCATTCCTGCGCTGGTTCCCGCCACGGGAACTTTTTTCTCATTGATCAGATAATTGATCGCTGTTTCCACCTTTGTGCTTTCCCACAAATCCTCGTACTGATTTTGATCACCACCGGCAAAAAAAAGAATATCGGCATTACGAATATATTCGATAACATCAGGATTATTCGCCGCTTCACGACTATCAATTGATAGTTCCGCCGCCGAGTTGATCAGGGAGCGGTAATTGTCGCAAATCCAATCGGCTTGACCGCCAAGACTGCCAAAGCGCAACACTAAGTAATTACCGCCTTTAGCCCGATTCAATAACCATGTGGTCGCTTGATCTTCTCCTAATTTACCTCCTTCCGCTCCCCCGATTAATAAAATACCCGATCGATGTTTTACAGACTTAAAATTGGCTTGTCCACAACGACAAGAATAACGAAAATCTCGATTATGATTGTCGAACATAGTCTTATACCCTCGCCTCTTAGCTTACTCTTTCTATCCTAGCTTTAACTAGGACAAAATCAGAGTTTTCTACCATAAAAGTTAACAACAAAGCCGATCTATAGCTGAAATCGGTAGCGGCAAAACTCCCTAGTTTACATTCTGTTAAAAATCGTCCTATAATAATTTAAGGCTAGAAACTGGCAATTATTACTGTTGAAGTTGAAAATCGGCGGGCGATATGTTAAACAGACGTTCTTTTTTGCAAGGATTAGGTACAATCGCCTTAGCGGGAGGTTTAAGTGGCTGCGCTTCTGGAAGCGGCGAGCCGAGCATTTTTCTCCTATCTGGCTCGATTCCGCCACGATTACTAACAGATTTTCGGAAAACTATTGCCGGAAAAAAAGTCAATTTTCAGTCGGAAAGGCAGCTGAAAGAGCTATTAAAATTGTTGGAAAAATGGTTAAAAAATCAGGGGCAACCAGCCTCACAATTTTCGATTTCTATTCCTTTTAGGGAACAAAAACCAGCGATCGGTAATTTAGTCACCCTAGGGGATGCTTGGCTAGGAAAAGCGATTACCAACGGCTTAATTCAACCCCTAGATACTTCTCAACTTTCTAATTGGTCAAAACTGCCCCCCCGTTGGCAAGAAAACATGACTCGCAATGCCCAAGGACAACCGCAAACAGAGGGTAAAGTCTGGGGTGCGCCCTACCGTTGGGGAATGACAGTAATTGCCTATAATGAGGAAAAATTCGCTCAATTTGACTGGCGACCACAGGATTGGTCCGATCTATGGCGACCGGAATTAACCGGTAAAATTGCCCTAATTGATAATCGTCGCGAAGTCATCGGTTTAACCCTAAAAAAATTGGGTTATTCTTATAATTACAGTGATTTAAAGCAAGTTACGGCACTAAAAGACCAGCTATTCGCTTTACAAAAACAGGTAAAATTTTATAGTTCTCAATATTATTTACAACCCCTGATACTCGGTGATGTCTGGCTGTCTGTGGGTTGGTCTAATGATATTTTACCAGTGAGTGATCGCTATAATAAAATTAAAGTTGTTGTCCCCAAATCTGGTACTTCTCTCTGGTCGGATGTGTGGGTAAAACCAGTTTTAACTACTCCTAATTCTCTTGTCCAGCAATGGATTGATTTTTGTTGGCAACCAGAATCCGCCACTAAAATTTCTTTATTTACCTCTGGATTATCCCCCCTAATTCTCACTGAAAATCCCGACCAAATTCCCCCAGATATTAGAAATAATCCTTTACTTGTTAATCCAGAAGCGATCAAAAAAAGCGATTTTTTAAACCCTTTATCGCCAGCAACCGAGCAAGAATACGAGCAATTGTGGCAAGCAATGCGACAGTTAGTATAGTCAGGAGATACTAGACAAAATTCTGCGAGAATATTGAGGTGAAAATTACATTTACCTAACTGATAACTGATAACTGATAACTGATTAAGCGGCTTGACTTTGGGTTTCTTGGGCGAGAAAAGTAAGGATAGAAGCTTTCTCAATTAACCCCAAAACCGTGCCGTTTTCTTCTACCACTGTCACTTGAGATAAATTTTCTCCTTCCAAAATTTTCACCACATCTAGGAGGGAAGTATTAGACAAAACCAGTTTGAGACTTTCGCTAGTTTGTAATAACTGGCCGATATTTACCTCTGTCCATTGGGAAGTGGGAATCGTTTTCAGATCCTCTACATTAATCACTCCTAATAGTTTACCTTCGCTATCGTTAACTAGGAATTTAGACCATTGTTGTTTACCGATAACATAATTATTAGCAAACTCGCGCAGGGTTAAATTAATCGGCACTACAGGACTATTAGGAGAGATAACATCTTTAGCGGTGTAGCGACTTAGGAAATCTTGAACCTTAGCTGATTGAGCGGAAAAGCCAGCATTTTGTAGAAGGAAAAAGCCAATTAATAGCGTCCAAGCACTGCCAAATTGACTGATTCCGAGAATTGATAGCGCACCGATGACAATCGCTAACCAACCAAAAAATTGACCGAAACGACTAGCGAATAAAACCCCTTTATTGGGATTACCCGTTACTTGCCAGACGATGGCTTTAAGGATATTACCACCATCTAAAGGTAAACCGGGGATCAGGTTAAATAGCCCTAGGGCGAGGTTGATATAGGCCAGGAGAGAAAGAATCGCCGCCAGGGGCGCATTTAAGCTAATATTGGAACCAATAATTAGGAAGATACCGAAGAGCAGTAAACTAACTAAAGGGCCGGCAATTGCTACTAGAAAAGCTTCTAGGGGAGTTTTCGATTCTCTGCCGAGAGTTGCCAACCCACCGAATAAAAAGAGGGTAATTGATTTGACTTCAATACCTTGGGCGATGGCAACAAAACTATGACCTAATTCGTGGGCAACCACGGAGGCAAATAGGAGAATAGCGGCAAAAAATCCTAAGAGCCAGGGCATGATTCCCGTTAACTGGGGAAACTGACTTAAATCTCCCCCATAGGTTAAGGTAATTAACCCCAGAACGAAGAACCAAGAAGGATTAATATAAAAGGGAATTCCAAAGAGATTCCCGACTCTAATGTTGCCATTCATTTTGTATCTTCTCCAATTATTGGGGACTAACGCCAAGAAGATTAGGTTATCAATTACGCCATTCACTTCTGTTAACAATTGTAACAAAAATGAAAATCTCCCCGGCATTCCTTCAGGGAGTAAAAACCGTCATCCCTGTGGTTCGGTTATTTTCGTAGGAGAATTAAATCAATGATTAATTATTTACGGGGACAAGCGATCGAGGTGATCAAAACCCCTAATAACCGACTGATCTTGATTTTAGACGTAAACCAGATCGGTTACGAAATCCAAATTCCCTCGCGATTAGCCCTAGACATCGGCAACAATAACAATGATAGTTGTCAGATTTTTACTCACCTACTCCTTCGCGAGGAGCAGCCTTTATTGTACGGTTTCGGCACCGCCCCAGAGCGAGAGCTGTTTCGTCAACTGCTTTCCGTCAATGGAGTTGGAGCGCAATTAGCCCTAGCTTTAATCGATACCTTGGGGATTGAGGAACTTTTGGTGGCGATAGTGACAGGAAATACCAAAATTTTGAGCAAAACCCCCGGAGTCGGCTTAAAAACAGCAGAGAGAATCGCTTTAGAGTTAAAAACTAAATTGGCAGCATGGCGACAACTAAGAGAAGCGACGACGACAACCACGGCAATACTACCGGCAGCGGCAATCCTTGAAGATGTGCAGATGACCCTTTTAGCTTTAGGATACAGCCGGGAGGAGATCGATCGAGCTATCGCAGTCCTCAGTCAAGATGCTTTATTTAGTAAAAATACTCAGCCGGAAGACTGGATTAAAGGGGCCATTAATTGGCTAGGCTAAATCAGTCGTCGGTCGTCGGTCGTCGGTCGTCAGGAGATTATTTTCATTTATTCTCCCCACACCCCACACCCCACACCCCACACCCCACACCCCACTCCGGTGATCCTTTCTCAGGGCAAATGTTAAAAAGTATTACGAAAATAGTGAGAAGGTGAACCAGATGCCGCAAAATAGTTGCGTTAGGTCGCTCTAGCTAGGGAAGTCTTGAGACGCTGAGGCGGAAACGAGATAACTTGAGCGTAGTGACCACAACTGCTATAAAATGTCAGATTAAGTTTATTAATCTCACTTAGTTGGGAGGAATCCATCAATGAGTATCGTCACGAAATCGATCGTGAATGCTGATGCTGAAGCTCGTTACCTCAGCCCCGGCGAACTAGACAGAATTAAAGCCTTCGTTGGCAGTGGTGCCGCTCGTTTACGCATCGCCGAAACCCTGACCGGCGCTCGCGAAACCATCGTCAAACAAGCTGGCGATCGCTTATTCCAAAAACGTCCTGACATCGTTTCCCCCGGTGGCAACGCTTACGGCGAAGAAATGACCGCTACCTGTCTGCGTGACATGGACTACTACCTACGTTTAATCACCTACGGAGTAGTTGCTGGTGATGTCACCCCGATTGAAGAAATCGGTTTGGTCGGTGTGCGTGAAATGTACAAATCTTTAGGAACCGACATCGGTGCCGTAGCTCAAAGCGTTCGCGAAATGAAAGAAGTTGCTACTGGTCTTATGTCTTCTGACGATGCTTCTGAAGCTTCTTCCTACTTCGATTACGTGATCGGCTCTATGTCCTAGAATAATTCCTTTGTGAATTGTTCTAGACACACCCCTCGTAAACCTCTTAAGATTAAGCAAAACCCAAGGAAGAACCACCATGCAAGACGCAATTACTTCTGTTATCAACTCTGCTGACGTTCAAGGCAAATACCTTGACGCTTCTGCTCTCGGCAAACTGAAAGGCTACTTCGCCACCGGTGAACTGCGCGTGCGCGCCGCTAGTGTCATTAGCGCCAACGCTGCTGGTATCGTTAAGGAAGCTGTGGCTAAGTCCCTGTTATACTCTGACGTAACCCGTCCCGGTGGCAATATGTACACCACCCGTCGTTACGCCGCTTGTATCCGTGACCTCGACTACTATCTCCGTTATGCTACCTACGCTATGTTAGCTGGAGATCCTTCTATCCTCGACGAGCGCGTTCTCAACGGCCTGAAAGAAACCTACAACTCTTTAGGTGTACCCATCTCCTCCACCGTTCAAGCTATCCAAGCGATGAAAGAAGTCACCGCTAGTTTAGTCGGTGCTGATGCGGGTAAAGAAATGGGGATTTACTTCGACTACATTAGCTCTGGCTTAAGCTAGAAATAACGAACTCGGACAAAATAGGGTTCGGGAAGCCGAGGATGAGTGCTAGGTCTTTAAAGGCTGAATCTGGCCAAGATAGGTTTTGACGAGCTAGTATTGATCCTTGACTCCCGACCTTGGTTATCGAAAATTTGGGTTGAAAACCCCGCCCCTTTTAGGGCGGCTTTGTGTTAAAATCTTACTCGTCTAAAAAACCCGCCCTATCATAGATACGACCGAATAAATATACTAGGTTGAAATTCCTGCAACGGGTTGACGATGAGTAAGGGGAAGCTGACGGCCGCTGGGAACTCCATGCTAGAGGCAAAACATACCCTGTGTCGGTATGTATAAACCAAAATTAAATCAGTCGCCGAAGGGCATTCGGAGACTTTAAATGGACGGGTCGAAAGTGTCAGACTTAAGCAATTAAGCGTTTTTCGGTGAAGCGTCAACCCCATTGACGCAACCACCCTAAAAAGGTGGCGTGGTGAGGAATCACCGTCCGTTTACGGCGGTGAGGATGTCAATTTAGGAAAAAGCCTTCGTTAGTTTGAGCGACAAGTTTTTCAGCGATTAGGAGAAATCAATCCATGCGGATGTTCAAAATCACCGCTTGTGTTCCAAGTCAAAGCCGCATTCGGACACAACGGGAATTACAAAATACCTATTTCACCAAACTCGTTCCCTACGATAATTGGTTTCGTGAGCAACAACGCATCATGAAAATGGGCGGCAAAATTGTCAAAGTGCAGCTAGCTACCGGCAAACCGGGGACTAATACAGGTTTACTGTAATTGGCTGCCACTGGAACTTAAAAAAAGAGGTCTTTCCAGACCTCTTTTTGCTTTAGGGATTTTTTTCAAACTGCAAAGCGGCAGAGTTGAGACAATAGCGTTTTCCCGTCGGGGGTGGACCATCATTAAAAACGTGACCGAGATGAGCATCACAGGCGGCACAAACAATCTCTGTCCGCACCATGAAAAAACTAACATCTCGTTCGTACTTAATATTAGCCTCGTTAGTAGCGGTCCAGAAACTCGGCCAACCAGTACCCGAATCATACTTGCTGTCAGAAGTAAATAACTCCGTACCACAGCAGACACATTTGTAAATACCTTTTTCTTTATTATCGTGATATTTACCCGTAAAAGCCCGTTCTGTTCCCTTTTTGCGAGTAACTTGGAACTGTTCGGGAGTTAGCTGGGCCTGCCATTCCGCCTCAGTTTTACGAACTTTTTCTACCATAGTCATGACAACCGCCATTATGATTAAATTTCCCTTTTTAGTCTAACCTGAGTTCGAGATCTAGGGTTTTTCATAAACTCAGCTTATCAATGGTATAAGTAACAATAGTTTCAAACCCCTTTACAAACCGATACAAACTCTCTAAGATAGAGACATCATCAATCGTACCTCGATAACTTAATAGGAATCATAAACCAATGACCACCACTCTACAACAGCGCGAGAGCGCTTCCCTGTGGGAGCAGTTCTGTCAGTGGATCACCAGCACCAAC
>NZ_JAPZRB010000413.1:0-12953 GCF_027531105.1 Microcystis sp. LE18-22.4A | reverse complement strand
CTTACCTCATTTCATCGCTAAAACTGATGTTAGAGACGGGAGATTTTTGGGGTTGCCAGATTCGAGATTTGTGCATCTATGGCAAGGTTAGATTTAAGTGTGATCTTTAGTTACTATATCACCAACTCTGTCATCTCTTAGTCCTTGGCTATCAGCAAACCCTCCCGATTCGTTGCTGATTGGCGATCTGAAAGTAAGATTAAGGGAACAGGTAACGGTAAACTTAGATAACGAAGGCAGGAGGCGGTCGGCAGAGGGCAGGAGTCCGTTTTTGTAACGGGGATTTATGCCCTGCTCCCAAAACTTTTCGCCTTAAGGCGAGGTTTTCGACCCGATTTTTTCGATAAAAGTGATGTTAAGTAAGTGTTTGTAATTAAATATAACAATTTAGCCATTGACGAGAACCGGATCGCTCCAGATCAGCGAAAATTTATTCCTGAAATTCTGTCAAAACCCCATAGATAGCCCAGATAGCCATGGCGCGTAAATAATGACAGGCGCGGAAAGTTCCCACCGATGTAATCGCTTCTGGAGTGCGAAATTGTAAGCCATTTTCATAGACTTGTTTCACCACCGCTTCTGTAATTTGCCATCCTTGCTTTTCCATTCCCATTTGCATCAAAAAAGCCACCAACCCAAAATTAATTCCTACCCAAACTTCCAAGGGATGAGTTGCCTGGGGATTTTCGGGAGTACCATCGGGTTTTAAACCATTTGCCGCCCCAAATTTTCCCCCATGAAACTTGAGAAAACAAGCCTGATAAATCTTACTTAAAGCTGATTGCGTGTATTGATTTTCTACCACATCTGGTAAAGCCAATAAACGGGCATAAAATTGACCACATAATTGGTCAGTCATCACCACATCGGAACCACTGCCACTATCTAAATTATAATATTCTCCATTCCAGAGAGTCTGATGATAAATAGCGCGAGATTGCTGTAACCAACTGGCAAAAATTGCTGTATCTTCTCCAAGAATTGCCCCAATTTTAATCGTTGCTTCTAGCGCCGCTATCCACAAACCACCGCAATAGGCACTAATTCCCTGTAAACGCCAATCATCAAAAGTTTGGTCTGGTGCGCCAGAATTTTCGGGAATCCCATCCTTATCAAGGTCAAAAGTTTTTAAATATTGCAAAGTCAGGACAATTGACGGCCAACATTCCCGCAGAAAATCCTCATCTTTAGCCCCCGTTAATAAATAATCCCGATAGACTAATAAAACAAAATCACTGCCTAAATCTTTCCAGAGATTACAATCTTGATAACTGGTGTAATTACTCTTTTGCCAAGGGTGTTCATTGGGCGCACCTAAATCGTGGGGAGTGGCATTTTTGGCCTTACGAATGGCACTAGCTTGGTTATATCCAATAATCCGAGGAGTATCGTCACTGCTGGGAATTGCCCTCGAAAAAGCTTCCATGACGGCCTTTTCTAAGCGCGGCCATAACATCAGTAACCCAAAGGAACCATAGAGACGCACATCAAGACTTTCATACCAACGATAATCAATACATTCTAAGACCCCAAATTGACCGATAGGATCCTGTTCGGTGGCTGCCGTCCAGAGAGTACCGCCGTCCGTTAGGAGGTATAATTCGTTAAATAAAGCCATTTTAAACCAATCGGCTAGATCGGTGCGTTCTAGGATCGGTTTTTGCCAGTTAATAATATTTTCTCGCCATGTATCGCCGTGTTTTAAAGCCGTGCGTACCATCGCCCAAGCATTTTGACCATTGCGACCGAAAAAGTCCGTATAACGACGATAATAGTTAATTCCTTGGGCAAATTCGGTGACTGGTAAATCCCAAGCTAAAATAAAAGGAATTTTGCGAGTTTTCCCCGGACGAATGGTAAAACGAATCGCCATGGCCGTGGCCGTTTCTTCCCCTTTTTGGGCGGGGGTTTCGTCCTCAATATCCGGTAAAGAGCCATTCATGGCGAAATAGTCCCAAACTTCGCCCCCATCGCCCGCAGGGTTCCATTTACCCAGATAAAATACCTCTAGACTCGGATTAGTGATACTAGCAATCGCCATCTGTCCATCCCCTTCCCCGGGGTTTTCGTAATCCCGACGCATTAGACAGCCAACGCGGAAATTATCGACAATCCATTGATTATAATTACCCTCACTTTCCCCCCATTTTGATTGATATTCATAGACGGGACTACCATCATCTCTCACCTTAACCACTGGGGATTTAATCGCGTTAGTAAACCAACCGATTGTATTTTGCCAAGTCAGCATAATACTAATAGTAATCGGTTTATCGGTGGGATTATGAGCCGTCCATTCAAATAGGGCTATAGGATAACTACTTTCTTGATAATTATGCGCCCAAACCGGTGAGAATTGTTCGCAAATTAATTGAGTCTGAAAAACATCTTTGTACTCGTACCAACTGCGGGGATAAAGGGCAGAATATGTTCCCTTTTCGGCTGGATACCACGACCAGCGCGATAAAGTTCCATCCGTCGGGCTTTCCGTCGCCATAGCGTAGGCTTGGGCGCTTCCGTCTTCTGTTTGTTCAAAAATGCTAAATTGACAGGCGGCAAGGCTATTAAAACTGTGTTCACCGCCGTCCAGATGCCAGAGGTTAAAGTCACCTTTGGGGGAACGTCCGATGCAACCGGCCCCAAATCCCCCCAGAGGCATCCCATGCCAAGGACCATCATCTAAATTGCTGGCGTAGCGGACGCTGTAGGGTTTTTCCCAACCTTTGCCCAGAGGACGTTTCCAAGCAGCGGCGGGAATTTCTGGAAGGGAGACGAGATTAAGCATAGATGTTGTTAAGTGGGGTGTGGGGTGTGGGGTGTGGGGAAGTGGGGAAGTGGGGAAGTGGGGTGTGGGGTGTGGGGTGTAGGGTGTGGGGTGTGGGGTGTGGGGAGAATAAAGCTGACTCCTGACTCCTGATTCCTGACTCCTGACTCCTGACTCCTATCTCTTGACTCGGAGAATTCTGACCCCACCAAGAAACTTTTTCACTAAACCCTAATTATTCGCTAAAGAGATAATTACTGCGATCGCTGACAGTCCAATCTTGATTTTCTCCACCGATAATTAAACGTTTAATATCGACAAAATCCTTACTTAATTGGGTCAAGGCATTGATTAAAATATCTAAAGCAATAAGATCGCTAGTACCGAGATCAAACCAACAACGTCCCCAAGTACCTAAGTATTCAAAATCGGTCATATTGTGCATCGGTGACATAAAGGCATTTTCGGCCATATCTGGATCGTATTCCATATAACTAATATCGATTCCCACCTCCTGTACCTGTAGGTTTTCGGCATTGAAAGCCCCTAATTTACCCAAATAAAACCAAGAGGCAAAAACTTCTTCTACATATTGCTGCTCCATATTCGAGGGAACCGTCGAAAATTCCAGCCAAAACCAGACATCAAAAGGATTAAATTCGCGAAATTGTACTTCCATATTTTTTAGAGGAGACAGGAGACGGGAGATAGGAGACAGGAGACAGGAGACAGGAGATGGGGAAGTGAGAATTATGAATTATGAATTGGGGAGAAGGGAGTATTTTCAGTAAACAGTAATCAGTAATCAGTGAAAAGACAGTAGGAAACTTCTATTTAATACTGCTCACTTAAAACTCAAATCTGATCACTGATAACTTCCCCACTGATAACTGATAACTGATAACTGATTACTGATTACTATGCTGTAATTTCCAGAGAAAACTAGCGAGGAGATTGGTGATAATATGAGCGAGGATCGGGATTAATAAATTACCGGTGATGATGACGGTATAACCGAGGGCAAAACCGACAACAGTTGCCCAGATAACATAGGGCCATTGTTGGGAACCGCTAAAATGGAGGATACCAAAAATTAGACTAGAAACGGTTAAACCAAAGATATTTAAGCCCAAAGCCGGCAAAATCACCCCGCGAAATAATAATTCTTCACTTAACCCCGGCAGTAATCCAATCCAAATTAAATCGGGCCAAGCTAAAGGTTTAATGACTAATTCTAAGTAAGAGTTAGCACTATGGCGATAACTAGACCAAAAACGATATAGAAGCCCACTAATTCCACTAATTGCCCCCGCTAAGGCTAATCCGAACAGGAAATCCGGGAGAGTCAAGCGAATTGCGGGAATAGCGATCGCACCGAAATATTGCCAAACTTTGGCGACTACCAGCAAGATAATCGCCGTTACCGCCATAATGGTGAGGACTTGTGTGCGTGTCAGGGGATCAAATTCGGAATTAGGGGAATTAGTCACGGATTCTCGGATAAACAGCGTAAAGAGTGTAAATTAGGGCGAAGAGATGCTAGGCTAACCCCTGCCCGTTGACAAACGATCGCACCGATCGCCTCCATATACGAGTGTACCCTAATTGCTTTCACCCCTAGAGGTTCCGGGTCCACCTTCATTCTTGTACTATTTTCCTCGACAGCAATCAGTACAGTTTTTTCTTGACAAAAACTCAATACTGTGCTAGAGCCGCAGGCACTGGCGGGAACGATCAGCGCGTCCACCTCCCGGCCCCAAATAGCATCGGGACTGGGCTGCTTGACCAATTGGGGGGCGCGACTTAAACCCACCAAAACGCAGGGTAAAAAAGTATAACCGATTTCTTCGGCCGCGGCCTTGGGGGAAAGTTGCGGATCGAGGGGCAGCGGACTTAAAGCGGGAGCGTGGGCCGCCGGTATTTGGAATTGTCGGACCACCAGATGGGAAATTACCGCTTCGGCCCCGGCAAGGGGATCCACCCCCTGACCATGGCGATAATTAGCCAGGGCAATGCTATCGGGATCGTCGGGAAAACGGGCAACAATGGCGATCGCTTCCGCCCGGCCTTGCTTAATCAGTTTTTCTGCTCCCCGCAGCAAGCTGTCGGGATTGCCAATTGTTCCCCAACTGGCCCCAGAGGCTGCCTCTCGCAACTGCACATTCAGGGGGGCATCGGTGATAACGTAATCGGTCAGATCTAAGCCTAGGGTGGCCCGGACAGCATCGGCAGCCTGAAGGTGTCTTTGCAAGAGGTCAAATTCAATGGCGCGATCGAATAGTAACCCGATGCGATTTTGATGGACGGGACTTAATCCCCAATCCCCCCGGGCAAAACGATCTAAAGCGTAACCCTCCACATAATAGGTGTTGTCCAGAGGCCAGTACAGTTGTGCGCCGTTGAGGACATTGGGATGGGTAATTAGGCGATCGCAAACTTGGGCGATCGCTCTAGCCACGGGAATGCCATCCCCAGCATAACCGCCAATCGCTGCCCCGATGCCGGTGGGAATAATTAGTACGGCGGTATAGGGACGGGAATTCACGAGGCAGTGGTGACAATCGCTTCGACTTTGACTTGATTATTCTCGCTATCCACTTCTGTGATTGCCCAGCGCAAGGGTTCACCGCGTTTGGCTAATTCTTTTTCGATTTCTTGCTGCAGTTGTTGCGGGGTTTCCTGTAGGTCGATTTCGGCACTAATAAAGTGAGTGGTCATAGTCATAACTCCCGTGGATCATCTCATTTAGTTTACCGCAGTGGGGAGACCACTTCGTGAGCGTTGCGGGGGGGAGTGGGGAGAAGACCGATAGCCGTAGTGTGACACCCTTAGGAATAGACCTCTTGTAAAAATCAAAAATTATCTTGGTTGGTTAGGAGTCAGCAGCCAGTAGCCAGGAGAATTAAGAAGGAACAGTAATCAATTAAACAGTCTATTTGGATATTTTATGCCACTTAATCCTTATTTTTAGCGTTTTTAAACCATCAAAAATCAATTGTGCCAGAGATTTAAGCATTAGCTTCAAAATAGTTAAGAATTATTCTCAACTATTAAAAAATATTGTTGATACTAGACTTGGTTAAAAAAAAGCCCTAGACTGAATGGTTGACAAGAAAATTAGTCTAGAGCCTGATTAAACCAAAGAAGCGATGCCAGTCGCTCCTTTAGCAGTGCATAGTTGAGGCTAAGTGATTACTAGAATCATTTAGCGCCAGCTTTGTCTATGTCTAAATTCTAGTCTTGACGTTATTGAGCGTCAACTTGAGTCTAAAAATCCTTTGATGGTTGGACACAGGTATTCTCTGGACTTTTTTGATCAAAGTTCGACTTAATTGAGATAATTTCTCATTTACTCTTTCCAAATCGTCAAGGAGAAGCAGATGTTATCTGATCCCACAGAATCCGAAAAAATAGATTTCCCCAAAACCCTAGATATCGCCACCGTTTGCGTTTATGGGCTAGGAATCCTCTCGGCGGGCTTATTTTTATTCCTGCCCTTCGTCAATCTCCTGCATCCGAGTCCGTGGCAGCGATGGTTAGGCACAATTCACGGTTTTGGCTCTTTATTAGCCCTAGTCGTCATTGTTTACGCAGGCCACCTCGCTTTTCCCCTGTTAAGAGGTTCTAGCAAACTCTTGCGGCAAATGCGAACCCTCACCTTCTGGGCTACCGTCCTCGCTTTTTTAGCGATCGCCACTGGTAATTTAGCCTATATGCGCTATCGAGCCGGTTCAGAATTTGGCGGCGCGCGCGCTTGGTTAAAAGAAAATTCGCCCCTCGGTCAATACGTCCTTATGGAATACCACGAATTCAGCGTCCTGTTTACCTTGCCCCTAGGCGTGGTCTGCACTTGGATTCTCTGGAAATACGGCGACTCAATTTTGGACAAAGCTAACCGACCGGTGTTAACAGCCACTTGCATTGCTCTGATGGCAATGATGTTTTTTGCTATGGGTGGTCTCGTTAGCGGCCTCGGTGTCGCCAAAATTCAGGCTCTGTAACCCCTTATTTGCTGATTCAACTCAAAAATGACTAAAATTCAACTTTCGCTCGTTCTAGCCACTGTTTTCGGCTTACATACTGTGTCTCCTGCCCTAGCGGGTTCGATGTATAAAATCACCGACTTGGGTACACTCAGCCCCGATGGTACGGATACGAGGGCAGCCAGCATTAACAACCAAGGTCAAATCGTCGGTCGTTCCCGCACTGCCGGTAATACCGCTTCTAGTGGCTATATCTGGGAAAACGGTACGATAACGGCTTTACCCCTTACTGGCCCAGTTAATGGCGGCACCCCCGTCACTCTCCCCGGTCGCGGTGGTTTATCTCGTTCTATTAATGACGCAGGGATGATTGTCGGTGCGGGAGATGAAACCGCCGGACCCACAGACCGGGCGTTATTGTGGACTCCTAACGGTTCCGGGGGTTACGACCTCAACATTTATAACTTTGGTGGCCTGGAAAGTTATTTTATCGACATCAACAACAGCAATCAGATTGCTGGTTATCATATCTTTGAAACCAATCGAAGAAACGCTATTTTCTGGGAAGATGGTACGCGCATCAACTTACCTAGTCTTGACGGCGATCAAAATTTTGGTTTAGCCATTAATGACAATACCGAAATCGTTGGTTATGTAGACTCCGATGGTGTAGTGGACGGAACTAATGTCTACAGTGCTGCTTTTTGGGAGCAGGATGCCAATGGTAATTTTGTCCTGACTAATCTAGGAATTCCCAACGGATTCGCCCAAAGTTTTGCCCGAGATCTTAACGAAAATGGCTTAGTTATTGGTCAAGCGACTAATGGTTCAGGAGCCACTTTAACCTCTAGTGGATTCCTCTGGGATAACGGCAATTTGATTAATTTAGGCAGTCTTGGTGGTACGCGAGGCGATGCTTTAAGTATTAACGAATCTGGTCAAATTGTTGGCTTTTCTAATCTTGCTAGTGAAGTTGCCCATGCGACTCTTTGGCAAGAAGGCCAGTTATTTGATTTAAATAATTTAGTCATTAATGGTACGGGTTGGGTTTTAAATCAAGCCACGGGCATTAATGGGCGTGGCCAAATTATTGGTTTTGGCACTTTTACTAATGAATTGGGAGAAACGGAAACCCGCGCTTTTCTCCTAGAATCTGTACCCGAACCTAGCACCATTATGGGACTTTTAGCGGTGGGAATTTTGGGTTTTACACAGTTACGAACTCTTAAAAAATAGGAGCAACTCTCATGACACAACCCTATGTTGATAGCCCTTGGTACGGTAAAATCTGGGCTTTTGTACAACAATTTCCCCAAGGTTTAGCCCAAGGTGCCAAACGTTCTCCCGCTACTTCTGGCCCTGCAGCTGCGGCAATTATTAGCGCCGCAATCGGTTGTTGTTTAATGATGGTTTCTCACCATTTTTCCGATGCAGACCAGACAAAAACCGTAGAAACTCTGCTCTGGAATTTAGGGTCTTGGATTCCTGGCAGTAAAAATCCTAGCAAAATGTGGGGTAATATTGGCAGTTATACCGGCAAAGAAACTATGTTATTAATTGGCTGGTTAATCAGTTGGCCTATACTCCATTATCTCTGGAAAGATCGCAAGATTAAGGCTAAAACAATTCTCTTTTGGTTTTTCGCCCTCATTATTGCCGCCACCGCTATGTCATGGCATCCTATCTTTCCTTATTTACCCTTAACTTAAACTTATGGAGGTAACAAAATGGATGTTCAAATTAGAAAACTTTCCTCTCGTAAAATGCACAATATCGTCTGGATTTTAGTGGGAGTTTTTGGTTTATTTGCTATTACTTTTCCTCTGTCTATGTGGCGAGTCAGCAATATGGAAAAGTTTCAAGGTTCTCATGTTAAATCTTTACCAGTGGAAGGAGAAGTGAATTGCAAATCTTCACGGATTACAACTAAATAAGGGGCTGGCTTAATACTAAGCAAGACAGTTTCAGCTAAGAAGGAAAAAATGTCATATCCTGTGGAGGCAAAACATCAAATAGTTGTTGAAAAGGAGAGACAATTTCTGAATTTTGGGCTGAGACTAAAACCCCCTTTTCAGAGATTTTATCTACTCCAAGTAATCTGGTTAAGCTGTACTAAATTTAAACTGAGTATTGGAAATTTGGCTCTTCTGGTTTCTGTGTGGAAACGAGGTCTATACTGATAGTTTCTTCCGCGGCTCGACTGAGCTTCGCTGAACGTAAAAATAGCCCTAAAAGTCTTGCCCGATAAGCATTTCACGATTCCATAAGCAAAAATTATCACACAAAGAATAAGAGAGCCATTCTCGTACTATAATTGATAGTAGGCTTTCCCCTAGAGATTATGATCGCAGTTCCCAACTACATCAGTCCCCAAGAATATCTCGCTATCGAGCGCCAGAGCCAGATCCGCCATGAATACCGACGTGGTTTGGTTTATGCGATGGCCGGCGGTACGGATAATCACGAGCGCATCGCCTTCAATTTTCTCAAAGTCATTGACGAACATTTCGGCGACTCTACAGACTGTAGGTTTCACTCGGGTAATGTCAAGGTTAACTATCAAGATCAGTTTTATTACTATCCCGATGCTTTTGTTACCTGCGATCCGCGCGATCGCCAAGATCGTTATCTGAAACGCTATCCGAAACTGATCGCGGAAGTGCTTTCCCCCAACACGAAGGCTTTTGACAAGGGCGAAAAATTCCAAGATTATCAACAGATAGAAACTTTGGAAGAATATGTATTAATTTCCCAAGAAATCCAGCGCATGGAATGCCGTCGCCGTAATTCTCTGGGGACATGGGAAACGACTATTTACGAGACAGGCGATCGCGTAATCCTGTCAAGTATTAACCTAGAGTTAGCCATCGCCGATCTCTACCGGGGAATAGATTAAAATGTGAACTACTCTCAAGGGAGTTGAGAGCTTGCTGCTTCCATGGGAATGGATAGACCGCATTTAGTTTATTTGTACTAACTAGCTCGGCAATTTTCCAGCCATTGTTCTAAATCTTGTAGTGACTGAAAATCTAACAAAGCTTCTCCCAAGTTTTCTAACTGTTCTAGGTCAAGACTGCGGATATTGGGCAATAATTCGGGGGAAATGTCCCCTATCCGCCGATTTAATTGACGTAAAACTAGGTTAGCTTCTCCCTCTTGTCGTCCCTCTTGTCGTCCCTCTTGTCGTCCCTCTTGTAAACCTTCCGACCAGATTTCTTGATAGATAACTGATTCTTTCATGATGTCTTTCCTCAATAATCGTTGAATGATGTCTTTCTCTAATACTAACCCGGCTAGAATTGCGGTAGATGCAGCCAGATTACTTTGTTCTCGACTATCGCTGATTTGCTCGATTTCTTGGGCAATTTGCCGCAGTAAGTTTTCTTGTTTCTCAGCTTGAGCGAGTATGGCAAAGGGAAACAGTCCGGGGGCCTTTAATAGGGGTTCCGAGGGTTGTTCCCAGAGTCTAATCACTTCAAATTGATGAGAGGTTTTCCCTTGTTTATAATCATTTTGTCGGACTGTGGGGGAGTCACTTTTCCTTAGATAAATAACCACTTGATGGATAGGTTTACGGGGATAGCGTCGATAGAGTCTGGTGGCATAATCTAGCATTCTATAGGGAATATCTTCTTTAGGGTCGGTTTGGAACTCGATATGTAAGATTAATTCTTCCGACTCTAAAAAGATTAAAGTATCGGCTCTAATTGGCTCTAGGGATAATTCCGAGGGTTTAATTTCTGTTAATTCTAAGGGTTTACCCAGTAACCAAGTGGCCAACTCTCTCGAATATTCAAGGGCGATAAATTTACAGGTAGAATCATACATTGTTAATTCAAATTATAGGTTAAGGCTGACCTATATTTTAACAAAATTATCACCCTATCTCCCCTTATTAAGGGGAGCATCTGACAATTTTTAAGTAGTTAGGTGTTCAAAACCGTGAAATCACCCCCCTTATCAAGGGGGGTAGGGGGGATCGAACCCAAAATCTATCTTCAATTTAATTATAACCAGCTACTTAATACCTAGCTACTTAAACAAAGGATTTTTATTCGGGAAAGGGTATATCTAAACTCATTTGTTGTCCTTGGGTTTCCCTTTGTTTTTCGGCAGCTTTCAGGACTTCAAAGGTGAGGATAACATCGAGACGTTTTTTCTGTTCAAGGATTTCTTGTACCGTCACAATCTCAATTTTATCGACACTTTGACTCATATAACGACCGCGATAAATTCCCGCAGATTTGGCTGTTTGAACCATATCTTTGCTGGGGGGTTTCAAGGTGATAAATATACCCAGGGCTGCTCCTTGTAGTGTCATGGTTCCCTGTAGATCTCTGATGTCTCCCGATTTGATATTACCGGATTTTACTTGAAAAATAATTTTCTCCCGATTGTCTTTATCTCCCTGAAAATAGGCAATAGCATCGACTCCTTTATCTGCCCCTTTTTTGTCATTAATTACGGCCCGGTTATTACTATAGGTTAAAACCGCCCATTTCTCAAATTCTTTGCGGGTACGATCATCCGGTTTAGTGGCTAATGCTTTGGCTGATTCTAGATCTTTGGGAATACCATTCAGTTCAATTTTATCTAAAACATTTTTACCAAAGGAGTCCTCTAATCGCTTTAACATTAAGCTAATACTCTGATAGGTTATATCAATTCCAATCCAGTTTCTCTCTAATCTCTCCGCTACAGCGATAGTCGTTCCACACCCACAATAGGCATCTAAAATTATGTCTCCTTTATTGCTACTTGCTTTGATTATTCTTTCTAACAATGCCTCCGGTTTTTGCGTGGGATAACCTAGACGTTCTTTTGTAGTTGGAGCAAAGATAATATCTGTCCATATATCTTGAATTACAGGGCTTTTAGTTTCTGATAAATATTGCTTAAGACCATCTTTTCGAGGCCGGCCATCCTTCTGTAACAAAATATAACCCTGACTATATAGTTCTTCTAGTTTTTCTATAGAAAACCGCCATTGTCTATTATTACCTGGATGGACTCCACGCCATTCTATAGTTCGTGATTCTGAAAAATGAGGAGCCGTTAAGTTTTCCGCTCTGTATAAACCTTTAGAGTCTGAGTATTTATATCTTGCTAATTGTTCTTGGGAATGATAGGCCTCTATATGATTAAATGTCTTAGCCTGTGTTTTGCTGTAAAAAAATAGACGATCCTGAATTCTTCCATATCTTTGAGGATCATTGTGTGCCGTAGTTCTTTTCCAAACAATCTCATTGAAAAAATCACCACCCTGAGAGCAAAAAATAGCATCTAAAACTATTTTTAAATAATGACTAGCAGTAGGATCGCAGTGGAGATAAAAGCTACCGGTAGATTTTAAAACTCGATGGATTTCCACGATCCTCAGAGTCATATTCACCAGATAAGCGAGAAGACTGCCTTTACCTAAAACTTTGGTTAAACCGTCAATTAAATCGATAGTCTGACTGGTAAATTTACCTTGATAGTTGCTTTGAATTTCTTCTAAAGCTTCGTTAGCGTGATTATCCCATGTCCAGGTATCCACAAACGCTTGTGCTTGTGCTTGATCTTCCTTACCTAAGTTGTTATAAATTTGGTTGTAATTGCGTTTAGAATTAAAGGGGGGATCGATATAACAAAGATCGATCGATTCATCTTTGATATATTTCCGCAGCACTTCTAGGTTATCACCGTAGTATAGTTTATTGACCATAGAGATTAAGGGGATTGACTGCATTCTCAATTGTATTATTATTCCCCCTTAAAGAGGACGAATACAATCGCTCCCGACAATAATATGATTGTACCAATAGTAGAAGCGCATCCTGTGCGCTCAAAATTTAATTTTCCTAAGTCTATCTTGCCTGAAAATGAGGGGGTCGCAGGCAGGCACAGATTCCCATTATATAAATAAGTATATGTCAAGTGCTGGGATTTTGTCAAGGGGAATTATCCTCTGCAATCAGTCCAGAGAATAATATGATTGTACCAATGGTAGAAGCACCGAGAGGCAACCCACAATAGTCTCACCAGGAGACGGAAATAAATTTAATTTTCCTAAGTCTATCTAGGGTTTGCTGAATAAATCTAAAAACCTTGTTGGATAAGACTTTTAGACTTGTTTTCCCTCAAAAAGTGCCGACCTTTGGAGTGATTGGGGGGAAAATCCCTGGACTTTTTCCCTGAAAATTAGGTAATTGACCACCTGAAAA
>NZ_JAPZRB010000241.1:0-10082 GCF_027531105.1 Microcystis sp. LE18-22.4A | reverse complement strand
TAGACCTCTTGCATAAATCCGAAAACAAACGATAGAAACAATAATGGGAGGGACTTTCAGTTAATTATTTATTAGTAGTTGATAATCTTCAAAAATGTTGCTGTACAAGGATCGACTTAAGACTTTTGCAAGAGGTCTATTTTGCTGTACTAAACGCCCACTCATTTGTAAGGCTTCTAGCTGCTCCTCAATCGTTTTGCGATTTTCTGTATTTGTTGTGTCCAGTTGACGAGCTACATAAGCTGCTATGGCTTCTTCTTGGTTGTTTCCTACGGCGATCGTTCCTTGGAATTTAATCGCTTGTGGGTTAGTTACAGAAGCACCCGGCGCAAAACTTAGGGAAGCATGACAAAGAAGACGATCAGGGAAACTTTGGTTATTGCCTATTTCTACTGTCCAGCCAGCTTTACTTTGCAGAGTGTCTAAAAGGCTTAAAGGATCTCTGTCTGGGTACTGTTCTTTGATAAATTTGTCAAGATAATCATTTTCGCCGTCGCTATACCAGCCAATGACATCATATCGTAGGTCTTTGGGCGGGGTTGTGTTGGGGGTGAAGTCCCCATCATGAAAACCGAACACACTACGACAGTTAGGATAAAAACCAGCAAAGGCAATTTTTTCGTTGTCTAAGCCATCAACTGTGGCGAAGGGTCCAATAGCGGACAATTCCTGAATATATTGGGCATTTGTTGGCCTTAAGCGCCATGCTCCCAATTCTAATTTACGCCCCAGAAAACGATAGGGTTGATACTCATTGGTAGCTGGATAATAGAGGATATTAATTGTATCTTCTGGTGTAGCACCTTCAGGATACAGATAATCACTTTCTACAACCCATTTTTTTTCTACTAGATTGCCCCCACGTCTTATAATTAACCAGCGATTAGGTACAAGGGGAAATGTAATGCCTTGTTCTCCATCTCTCGCTATACCGTTAGTCAGCGCATCTGGTAAAGACCAGTGTAGGTGAATGCCTGCTTTTAAGGTCAATTGGGGTTGTGTAAAGGGAACCGTTAATACGGTTTCGCTAATATAAGCCCTACCGCGATTTACTAATTGGCTATTTTTATAGTAGGGGAGCTTACTATAATCAGTCATTTCCCCCAGTACATTTGTCTTGGTGGGGAGGTAGAGGGCATCAAGGTAAACTGGGACTAGAAGTGTGGTCATAACTGTAGTATGTAGGGATGAATGAAGCAGAAGCCTAAATCGTGAGGTTTAGCAATCTTCGCTGTTATACTGCGACAGAATGTCAAGGGGCAAAACCCACTTGGAGAAGTCTTAAGATTCGTTTTTTTCTTTATTTTTTGAATGGTAAGAACTCTTGATTTCTTTGTCAACACTTGTGGCATTTTTTTTCGTAAATTTTCGTAAATTTTTTGTTATTTTTTGTTATAATATCGTTATAATTTTTAGAATTAAGGGAACAGGGAACAGAGTAAAGTCAATATTTACAGGAAGTTCTAACAAGCCAAAATCTAATCAGGATTTTCAGGATTCTCAATCCAAAATCTAAAATCCAAAATCGAAAAACATTTCAAGTTTGTCGATGCTTTAAGTTCTACTGCTAGAAAAGCATCTGCTAAATGAGCATGGTCGTTATTGCTCGTTTCTATGACAATTGTCAGAAAAAGGATAATATCCACTAGAAACCCGATCATCGGCCATTTGGTAGCGGCATAAATCCAACCGATGCCCAAAATGCCGATGTCTGGTTAATATGTCCAATTTTGTTTCGTCTGTAGGGTGTAGGTTCCGTCGCGCACATTGACCCGATGGGGGATCAGCTTCAGGTCTCGGAAGATATGAGCTTGGTGTTGTAGGGCCGTCAGAGAGCGATCGTCGATTGGGATAATGGCACGTTCAGAGGCCCGTTGTTCGAGATTAGTGACGATCGCCGGATCGATCTCGTGGTGAGCTGCCAAGCGTCTCGTCGCCTCTAACTCCTGTTGTTTCGCCCAGGCCCCCGCCTCGTTCACCTCTTCTAAAATCACCTTCAGTACATCGGGATAATCCCGCACCAATTCGGGAACCGCATAATAATAGGTCGGCACTTCTAGAGAGGCGTTTTCCCCGAATATACTCTCTAGATCCGCCACCGATCTTCCCGGATAGGTGCGCGTCTCCGTGGGGGAATAGGGAACCCAGACCACCCAAGCGTCGATCTCACCGCGACGAAAAAGCACCAGTGCTTCCGGTTGAGTCGCATACACCGGTTCGATATCGCTTAATTCTAGATTCACTCTCATCAGGGCGCGGATGAGGACATAATGGGCGCTCGAACCTCGATCGAAGGCGATTCTTTTTCCTTTTAAATCCGCCAACGTCTCTATTGGCGAATCCTCAGGCACGAGAATCGCCTGACCTTTCGGGGCGGTATATTTTTCCTTGGCTACCCGGACGAAGACGTGTTCGGCTGCTTGGGAGAAAATACTCGCCGTACCGCCACCACCGCAGAAGTCGATCGTTCCGTTGCTCAAGGCCTCGATCAGAGAGGAAGCGGCCAGAAAACTCGTCCACGTTACCGTCACCCCAAAGGGTTTTAAGCGTCTTTCCAGAAAGGCCTGGGCGCGGAGAACTTCCAGATTGGTCATACCCTCGGGATAGCCGATCTTGAGGGTTCCTAACCGCCGCGCTTGTTTGGCGAGAGGAGTGATATCGGAGGGGGTCGAGCGCTTGAACCAGCGATCGATCGCGATACAGAAGAGAATTCCAGCGATAAATAATCCCACGGTTTCCAATAGCCGGGGAGTCGTATTTCGGGGGAATTTAAAGCTATCGACGAGGTTCAGAATCAGGTTATCGGATCGAGAATTTTGACCGACGGCGATCTCGCGTAGCGAGCGCTTTGCGTTCGTGTCGGAAAATCCAGCCAGGAGAAAGCTCCCGACGAGGCTGGTCACAAAAAGCAGCGCGGGAAGAACTCCCCGGCAATTTCGCCACGGTTTCCAGAGACACTTGATCGAACGGTGGAGCATGGGATTTCTCGCAGAAAACAAGATTTATTATCGGTAAAGGAGACAAGAGGGAAGGGTTGACAAACTCCCTCGGCATAGCTGCCATTAGTTTTATCTACATACTATAGAAACCCACGACTCCTCGATTGTGTAACAAAGTACATTTATAAATGTATTGAAAATGATATAGTTTTAAAGTGAAATTGCGCCCGCATTTGAGAGATCGAGGTGGTATGGATGGATTGGTTGATCGAAATCGTCAAAATCGCGGTGGCCACCGGCATAGCCACCACCTTCGACGACAATATTTATCTAACCGGCTTCTTTAGCGAGGTAAATCGTACCTTTCGCCCGGTTCACGTTGTCGTCGGCGAGCTAGTCGGGTTTACGGCCTTAGTATCGGTTAGCTTGCTGGGTTTTCTACTCGGCTTAATCATCCCGCCGATTTATATCGGTCTTCTCGGAATCTTGCCGATCCTCATCGGTGTGAGAAATTTACTGACGTTAAATCGCGATAACGAGAGGGAAACCGCAGATCGCAAGGTGAATTTGCGAAGAAACGCCCGATTTCACGGATTCGCCTCCCGCAGACTATCCCTCGGTCAAGTCTTCAGCGATCGCCAAACCTATAAAGTTTCCGCGGTCACGATATCCAATGGCGGCAATAATCTCGGTATCTATATTCCCCTATTCGCCAATAGTACCGTGGCGCAGTTAGCCGTAATCATCCCGATCTGCTATCTAATCGTTTGTACTTGGTTATTTCTCTCCTATAATCTAACCCGCCAACCGGGGATCGCAGTTGTCCTCAGCCGTTATGCGAGTAAGCTTTTCCCTTTTGTGCTGATGTGGTTGGGCCTACGGATTATTCTCGATAACGGCTCCTATCGCCTGTTGATTCCCATCGGCTAAATTAGACCCCCCGTAAAAATCGCCAATCTCCGGCTCCCACGGGAGTCAAAATTCAGGAAGAGAGAAGAAAAAATTAGTTGGTTTAGAGCAACCTTATCGAGAAAATCCCGATGAATGTATCACTGTTGCCAATTCGATCGCTGTTTCGTCGCTTTCGTTCCTTATCGGGGAGGAGCTTCTTTTCCTTCCTGTTAGTGGGACTCTTGGCAAGTCTCGCCCTCGCCTCCTGCGGGGGAATCGGCTCAAAACCGGAGGTGAAACTGAATCTCGTTTCCTTCTCGGTCACGAAAGCCGCCCACGACCAGATTATCCCGAAATTCGTCGAGAAATGGCGGAAAGAGCATAACCAAAAAGTCATTTTCCAGCGGAGTTACGGCGGTTCCCTGGCCCAGGCCGATGACGTGATCGCAGGGAAACAAGAGGCGGACGTGGTACATCTGGCCCTTCCCCTCGACGTGATGCGGATATCTCAAGCCGGCCTGATTAATCGCGGTTGGGAAGATCGGGTGCCGCGGCGGGGGGTGGTGAGTCACTCGGTGGCAGCGATCGTCACGCGGGCGGGAAATCCGAAAAAGATTCAATCTTGGGCGGATCTGGCTAGAGAGGACGTTACGGTTCTATCCGCCGATCCGAAAACTTCCGGGATCGCTATTTGGCAGTTATTAGCCCTCTGGGGTTCGGTGACGCAAACGGGGGGCGAACCGCAACAGGCATGGGATTTTGTCCGCCGGATCTATCAAAAGATTCCCACCCTAGCCAGGGACGCGCGGGAAGCCAGCAATGCCTTTTTCCAAGAAGGAAAGGGGGATGTTTTAGTCACCTACGAAAACGAGGTAATTCTAGCGGCAAGAAATCAACCCGATACCAATTACTTAGTCCCCCCGGTCAATATCTCGATCGATAATCCCGTGGCGGTGGTGGATAGAAATGTCGATAAACACGGCACGCGAGAGGTGGCCGAGGCCTTTGTGAATTTCCTCTATTCCGAGCCGGCACAACAGGAATTGGCCAAATTGGGCTATCGATCGGTCAATCCCTTCGTGGCCAAGGATGAAGGACTACAATTTCCGCCGATCGAAACTCTTTTCAACGCCCAAGATCTCGGGGGTTGGACGTTGATCGAAAAGGAATTTCTGGCCAATAACGGCATCTTCGAGCAGATTAAAAACCAGTCGGCTTCCTAACATTTTTCCCGCTTTAATCTATGAAATTCTCTCATTATTTTTTCCTAATCTCCCTTCTGATGGCCAGTAATTTGATCGCCGGTTGCGGTCGCCCGGCCGACTCGGCCGAGAAAGAAGCACCAGTCTCGATCGACGGTGGTGCGGTGGGTTTCGCCCTCTCCCTCGCCGTTGCCGAAGAATATCAGAGAATCCATCCCGAAGCGCGGGTAAGCGTCGCCACCAGTGGAACCGGGGGCGGTTTTAGTAAGTTCTGCGCCGGAAATCTCGACATTGCCGGGGCATCGCGGGTGATCCGGAAAGAAGAGATCGAGAAATGTCGGGAAAACGGCGTGGAATTTCTGGAATTACCGATGGCGATCGACGGATTGGCGGTGATCGTCAATAAAAAAAATCAATTCGCCAAGTGTTTAACGATTAAAGAACTCGATCGAATGTGGAACACGAAAGCGGAGGGTAGGATTACCAGTTGGAAACAGATTAATCCCAAATTTCCCGACGAGAGATTATTACTTTTCGCCCCGCCTTCCGATACGGGAACCTTCGATTATTTCACCCAAGCGATTACGGGAAAACGGAGAAATAGCCGTACCGATTTCACCCCGAACCGCAATCAAAACGCGCTCGTGCAGGGGGTGATCGGCAATCCATCCGCGCTTGCCTATTTAGGCATCTCTTTCTATATGCAGAACCAAGATCGATTGAACTTGGTGGCGATCGAAAATAATGAAGGAAAATGCGTCAAACCGGTCCCCATCGATAACGTTCTCCGCAATGTCTATAATCCCCTTTCCCGTCCCCTGTTTATCTACGTCAACAAGAATAATTTAAAAACGAATCCATCCCTGGAAACATTCGTGCGCTTCTATTTAGAAAATTCCTGGAAATGGGTCGATGGCGTGGGTTACGTCGCTTTACCAGATGAGGCCTACGTCAAAACCCTGCGGAAATTCGAGCGCAGGGAAACGGGATCGAAATTCGGCAAAGCTAAACCGGGAGAACCGATCACGAACTTTATCTAAAAAAGGAATTTTGTCAAACCATGACCTTAACCCCGAGTTCTTTCGATAATTCTTTTTTGCCGGCAGATAATTCGCTCCTCAAGCGCCCCGGCGACGATATTCAAGAGAAGATAATCGCGCTGATTCTCTTCGCTTGCGCTTTCGTTTCCGTGGCGACGACAATCGGCATCGTGGCGATTATTTTTAGTGAAACCTGGGGATTTTTTCAAGAGGTATCTTTCGCCCAATTCTTTCTCGATACCCGTTGGACTCCACTGTTCGCCACCCCTCATTTCGGTATCTGGCCGCTAATTAACGGGACATTTTTAACCACGGCCATCGCTATGTCCGTCGCGGTTCCTTTAGGCCTATCTTCCGCGATCTACCTCGCCGAATACGCAAAACCGAACCTAGCGGCGATTTTACGCCCCGCGGTGGAACTTCTTGCCGGGATTCCCACGGTGGTGTACGGGTACTTCGCCCTACTCGTTGTCACGCCCACTTTGCGGAATCTTTTCCCCGTCGAGATTTTTAACGCCCTCAGCGCCGGGCTAATGATGGGGATCATGATCACTCCCACGGTGGGATCGATTAGTTTAGACGCGATCCGAGCGGTTCCCCGTTCCCTGCGCGAGGGTTCCTACGCCCTAGGAATTACCAAGCTGGAAACGATTTTTAAAGTGGTTCTCCCCGCCGCCCTCTCCGGGATCATGGCCTCGATTATTCTGGGAATGTCGCGGGCGGTGGGGGAAACGATGACGGTGTTGATCGCCGCCGGCTCGCAACCCCGGCTTACCCTCAATCCCTTCGAGTCGATCGCCACGATGACCGCTTTTATGGCCGAGATTTCCGGGGGAGATGCGCCCCGGGGCAGTCTCAGTTTTAAAACCCTCTACGCGGTCGGCGCGGTGCTTTTTCTGATCACGCTGGTGCTGAATCTAGCCAGTTACTGGATATCCCACCGTTTTAAAGAAAAATACGATTGATTTCCCATGGTTAAATCCTCTGTCAAATCCGATACCGTTGAATTTATCGACCATCTCGAACGCCGCGAGGCGATCGGCAAATTCTGCGAGTATCTTTTCCTCTTCGGTTTACTGATCGGTTTGTTCGTTCTGGCGCTGTTGGTGTTGAATATCGCCCACGATGGACTCGGACGACTCTTAACCCCCGGATTCCTCACGGAAACGCCTTCCCGTTTCCCGGAAAGGGGCGGTATCCGTCCGGCGATCATCGGTAGTTTCTATCTGGGAATTATCGTGCTTCTCGTGGCGGTCCCGATCGGGGTCGGGTCGGCTTTGTATCTAGAGGAATACGCCCCGAAAACTTGGTGGACGGCACTGATCGAGGTGAATATCGGCAATCTGGCCGGGGTTCCCTCGATCGTCTACGGCTTATTAGGATTAGCGGTTTTTAACTATCTGCTCAATTTTGGCCCGACGCTGATTTCCGGCGCGTTAACCCTTGCGCTTCTCTCGCTGCCGGTGATTATCGTCACGGCGCGGGAGGCGATCCGGGCGGTTCCCGATTCCCTACGCCAAGCCTCCTACGGTCTAGGCAGTACCAAATGGCAGACGATCCAACACCATGTTTTACCCTACGCGGTGCCGGGGATTCTCACGGGGGTGATTATCTCCGTGTCGCGGGCGATCGGGGACGCGGCTTCCTTAATGGTCGTCGGCGCGGTTAGTTTCCTCACTTTCGATCCTGGTTTATTCCAACGCTTTATGGCACTACCGATTCAAATTTTCAGCTATATCACCCGTCCCGAACCCGGTTTTGCCAATGCGGCGGCGGCCGCGATTATCGTTCTGATCCTGTTAATTCTCGCCCTCAACGCCATCGCCATCTATCTACGTCAACGTTATTCGACACTGAATTAGGGAAGGCAGCGGGCAAGGGGGTAGATACATAACCTTCCCTACTCCTGCACTCCCCACTTCTCCAGTACGGGAGGGTTTGCAAACCCTCCCCTCTAAAAAAACCATCGATCTTTAATAAACGATCAGGAGAATTTTTGCCATGACTACCCACCTTAACCCAGATCACAGTGTTTTCGACGCAGAAGGAGTCAAAGTTTTTTATAACGGGTTTCTCGCTCTTCTGGACGTTCATATTAAAATTCCCGCACGAAAAATCATCGCCTTTATCGGGCCGTCCGGTTGCGGGAAAAGTACCCTCTTGCGCTGCTTTAACCGAATGAACGATCTGATCCCCGGCGCCAAGGTGGAGGGAAAATTACTCTACCGAAATCAGAATATTTACGATTCGCAGGTCAACGCAGTCAAGTTACGGCGACAGGTGGGCATGGTTTTCCAACGTCCGAACCCTTTTCCCAAGAGCATTTACGAGAATATCGCCTACGCACCCCGAACCAACGGTTATCAGGGAAATCTGGACGAATTGGTCGAGTATTCCCTGCGGCAGGCGGCGATCTGGGAGGAAGTAAAGGACAAACTGAAAGAAAAAGGAACGGCACTATCGGGGGGACAACAACAGCGTCTCTGTATCGCCCGTGCAATCGCTATGAAGCCAGATGTTTTATTGATGGATGAACCCTGTTCGGCCCTCGATCCCATCTCTACCCGTCAGGTGGAGGAATTGTGCCTACAACTGAAGGAAAGTTACACGATCATTACCGTCACCCACAATATGCAGCAGGCATCGCGGATCGCCGACTGGACGGCGTTTTTTAACACCGAAACCGATCGGTCCGGGAAACGCCGGGGGAAATTAGTCGAATTCAGCCCCACGGAAGTTATGTTCGGTAATCCCCAAACCGACGAGGCCCGCGAGTATATTAGCGGGCGATTCGGGTAATCGAAACAGAAAAAAACTCGATAGTCTGTTTTTCAAAACCGTGCGCGGTTTTATGCCGAGACACCCATTGCTATGAATAGAAAGGACTGGATTTTCGCTATTTTGTTGGTTTTTGTCCCGATCTCGATCGCCTGGAATTTCCTGCGTTGGGACGTGACGATCGTTTTCCTGAGTGCCTGTCTAGCGATTGTTCCCCTGGCCGCTTACATGGGAAAAGCGACCGAGGAAATCGCCGTCGTGGTCGGTCCCAATCTCGGCGGTTTATTGAACGCCACCTTCGGCAACGCTACCGAATTAATTCTCGCCTACGCCGCCCTCGAAGAAGGTTTGATCGAGGTGGTGAAAGCGACGATTACTGGTTCAATTATCGGGAATCTGCTGCTGGTAACGGGCGTATCGATGTTTTTCGGCGGCTTACGCTATCTCAAGGTCGCGAGAGGACTCCCGTTAAACCGCGTAGCGGTTAACGGGAGATGAATCGCCACCAGAATAAAACTAACGCGGTAGGGTTTCCACTTTTGGGGAGTTTTGGTTCTCGACGTATTTTTTTAGTTGTTCGATGGTAACGCCGCCACAACTGGCCACGAAATAAGCTCCCGTCCAAAAATAGGGTTTGTTGTAGAAATACTTGGCCGCCAAATCCAGAAATTCCTTTCTAATTAATGGGACTACTAACTGTTTTAAGGTTAGCGATTAATTTGGATAAAGCGATGTCAGGTTTGTCATCGATAATCCGGTGAACGTAATCCGATTCACCGTTGAAATCAAGTAATGTGCTGTCCCATTTCGTGAGCGTTGACACAAAAATTTCTTTAAGTCGGGCTAAGATTTCATTGTTAATAGCAATGGCCGGTATTTGATGACGAATACGACGTGAGCGGTAAGTCTATAAACAGAGCGAAATCCATGATTGTAATCAGTTGACATATTAGGCGGTAAGTGTTATAATCTGATTGTACATCACGAAACGAACGACAGTGATAACGCTTACCTACCAGTACAAACTAAAGGTAAATAGGCAACAGGAACGGGAGATCATCCACATTCTTGATGTTTGTAAGAGCGTTTATAATTACGCTCTTTCAGAACGGAAAGATTGGTTAAACTCTCGAAAGTGTCTTGCGGATCGTTGTTCGTTAGTTTCCGAGTACATAATTCCTGCGGATGAACCCTATCCAAATTACTTCGTTCAAGCTAAAAATCTAACGGAA
>NZ_JAPZRB010000073.1:0-1908 GCF_027531105.1 Microcystis sp. LE18-22.4A | reverse complement strand
ACTAGCGACTCTGCGTCGATATTTGTCAAAGATTCTATAGTTATAAACATAGATTCTTTCGGCAAATTGTGACTCATACTGGCTCTGGATTTCTAGGTGAATAAGTATCCAAGTTTCTTCCCCATCTTTGAGATAAACTTTGACTAATTTATCGACAAAACGCTGGCCTAATTCAGCATCTCTGACAACTTGTCTAAGTTCTTGGTCAAGAAAATCAAAACCTCTTTCCCAGTCAATAGCTGTATAAGCATCGGGGAAGAAGAAGGCGAAAAATTCGTGTAGATAAGTTTCGACAATATCTTTCCAGGGACTGTCGAAAGATGTGTTGGTTTCAGTATTCATAGTTTTTATTCTCACACAATTTCGCTATTTTGTTAAATTTGTGTGAGAATAAATAACTCAGCATTTAACTAACAAAAATATCTTCATAGGTGAGAGCTAATCCTGTATTGAGAGTAGCAATTTGTTGAGCGGACTGGATACCGTTACCATCCACATCAAAGAGTAAAGCGCCGCTGGTGGAATTGTAAATAAACCGTTGACTGGCGTTAGTCGCACTACTACCTATTAGGAATTGAACCTGTGTGATTGTATCTCCTGCAATTAAACCACCGCCAAAGCCTTGTCTTGATACTTGAATAAAATCTTGACCAGGAGTAAAATCGGTAATGGCATCATTCCCTAAGTTGGAAGAAGCGAAGTAGAAAATATCGCCACCTGTACCACCCGTAAGAATATCGTCTCCGGCTCCACCAATTAAGTAATCGTTAGCATTTGTTCCTAATAGTACGTCTTTCCCATTTGTCCCTACATGACGACGAGTACCATCATCGTTAATAATGGTGGCAATTTGAGCAGCGGTAGTACCAATACTATAGCCTGTGCCTGCGGCTAGTTGAAGACTAATAGTTTCATTAGGTTCAACAACAGTATCTGCGGTAGGATCTATGGTAATACTGGTGGTGGTTGAACCTGGATTAAAGGTAATAGTTTTTCCGTTTCCAGGAGTTGCGCCTGTATAATCAGTAGCACTAGCAGTACCAGCTATATTGTAGTTGACGGTTAAGGCGTTTGTTGTTACTCCTGTGCGAGTAAATGTGTAAACAAAGTTACTCGGACTACTCTCGCTAATACCGCTATAGTTCAAGCTGAGAGTAATACTAGGAAGGGTGACATCATCATTGGTAATTGTTCCCGTAACTGTATTAGGAGTACCTACTGTATAACCTGTCCCGGTCGCAAGAGTTAAAGCAACAGTTTCGTTACTTTCAACAGTTGTGTCAGCAGTGGGGTCAACTATTACAGTCGCAGTGGATGAACCGGCTGCGAAGGTGACAGTATTGGTAGTCCCTGTACGAGTGTAGTCGGTATTGAGAGTCGCTGTCCCTCCGAGGGTGTAATTGACAGTTAAAGCATTGGTTGTTACACCAGAACGGGTGAAGGTATAGACTAAGTTAGCTGTCCCATCTTCTGTCACACTACTGGGAGAAACAGCAAGAGTAACACTGGTATCATCATTGGTAATCGTACCGGTAACTGCTGTAGTCGTACCTACTGTATAACCTGTCCCGGTCGCGAGGGTTAATGCGACGGTTTCATCAGATTCAACTGTAGTATCAGCAGTGGGGTCAACTGTTACAGTCGCAGTGGATGAATTAGCAGCAAAGGTGACAGTATTGGTAGTCCCTGTACGAGTGTAGTCGGTATTGAGGGTTGCTGTCCCACCGATGGTATAGTTAACGGTTAAAGCATTGGTTGTTACACCGGTGCGAGTGAAGGTATAAACCAGATTACTTGTCCCATCTTCAGTCACACTACTGGGAGAAACAGCAAGAGTGATACTAGGAAGGTCATCGTTGGTAATAGTTCCGGTGACGGCGGTGGTGGTGCCTACGGTGTATCCTGTCC
>NZ_JAPZRB010000596.1:0-9343 GCF_027531105.1 Microcystis sp. LE18-22.4A | reverse complement strand
AATCCTTATCTGGTAAGAGACTTAATTGATTAGTTCGCTCTATATCAAAAACAATTAACAAAAATCGCTAAATGCCTTTCTATATAAGGGTTCCATCCCTTATAACCCCCGTCCATTGCATAACACAAACCGAAGAGCCATAATCATGAAGCCGAGAGAGCCAATTAAAGTCTTAATTGCCGAAGATCACGAGCTAACTTGTTTAGTAATCAAGACTTTAATTTCCCAGCAGCCGCATTGTCAGGTGGTGGGAATTGCTTTTAATGGTCAACAGGCTATCGCATTGGCGAAAATTTATCAACCAGATGTAATTATTTTAGATGTACGGATGCCTGTCTTAAATGGACAGAGCGCCGCTATTCAGATCAAACAATTCGACCCTTATGTCCGCATTATCGCCTATAGTTCCTTGGCAAATCTTCTAATGGAAAAAAATAATCAAACTACAGCCTTTGATCTATACTGCCCTAAAGATATATCTTCCCAAGATCTGATCAAAGCGATCGATGACTTGGGAAAATTAGCACAATCGGACAAATCTCAATTCCGTCGGGTCGGATAGTTAACTAAGTTTTTCTTCGGGAAAAGTTGCTTGAAACTCATCGAGTAATTCATCCAACTCCTCAAGAGCTTGATTAACGTCTAATCTCAGACCCCCAATGTCGGGTTTATCGCGCAATTGCAGTAAATAATCCCGTTTATTGGCCATTTGTTGCACTTTATCGATCAAGCTGGTTTTATCCATAATTCACCCTCTGGTACTGACTGCGATTATATATCAGTCAGCCCATATCAGTGAACAGTGATCGGTGAACAGTGAACAGCCAGTGATCACTGGTAACTAGATCTCCCGCCAAAATCAAAAATCTTCTCTTGGGTGAGCAGACGGTAAACTCCGAGACAGGAGGAGAAAAAAGACAATAGACAGCTAACTGATAACTGATAACTGATAACTGATAACTGATAACTGACTTTCCTATGTCCCCTCTCAATTCTCACCGCACAGAAATAACTACCGTTGCCGATCCTATTTATCTAGAAATCTTTAAAAATCTCTATCAATTTATTGCCGAAGAAATGGGGATTACTCTGCAAAATACGGCAGCAAGTGTCAATATTAAAGAGCGCCTAGACTTCTCCTGTGCTATCTTTGATGAGGTAGGAAATTTAATCGCCAATGCTCCTCATATTCCCGTCCATTTAGGTTCTATGTCCGATAGTGTCAAAAGCTTAATTCAGGATAAAGGGGAGACGATTCGTCCAGGGAATGTTTATCTGGCTAATAATCCTTATAATGGCGGTACTCACCTGCCGGATGTCACAGTAATTAGTCCTATTTTTGACCGCCAAAATCAGGAAATATTATTTTATCTTGCCTCCCGGGGACATCAAGCTGATATCGGTGGCATTACCCCCGGTTCTATGCCTCCCCATTCTGTCCATATTAGCGAAGAAGGAATTTTATTCGATAATTTTTTGCTGGTAGCGGCGGGACAGTTTCGGGAACAAGAATTAATTAATCACTTAACTAATAGTCCTTTTCCTGCACGCAATATCGCCCAAAATATTGCCGATTTTCAGGCACAAATAGCCGCTAATGCCAAGGGGGAAAGAGAATTACATAATATGGTTGAGCGCTACGGATTAGCTATGGTTAAAGCCTATCAACAGTTCGTTCAAGATAATGCGGAATTAGCGGTGAGAAAAGCTATATCTGTCTTAAAAGATGGTGAATTTACTTATTATCTGGATAACGGTGCTGTCATCAAGGTCAGAATTAGCATAGATATTGATAATTGTCAAGCAACCATTGATTTTACTGGCACATCTAACCAGTTAAATAATAATTTTAATGCACCCCTAGCAGTGACAAGAGCGGCGGTTTTATACGTTTTTCGTACCCTTGTGGAGGAGGCAATCCCTTTAAATGCTGGCTGTTTCAAACCCCTCCATTTAATTATCCCGTCTGGCTGTTTTCTTAATCCCGTTTATCCAGCGGCCGTAGTAGCAGGAAATGTAGAAACTTCCCAGGCAATAGTTAATGCTTTATACGGTGCTTTAGGCATTCAAGCAGCCAGCCAAGGGACGATGAATAATTTCACTTTTGGCAATCAAGAATATCAATATTATGAGACTATTTGTGGCGGTTCCGGTGCCGGGGCAAATTTTGCGGGAACCGCTGCCGTGCAAACCCAGATGACTAATTCCCGTCTCACCGATCCAGAAGTATTAGAAATGCGCTATCCTGTGTTAGTAGAAAGTTTTAGCATTCGCCACGATAGTGGTGGCAGGGGACAATATTCTGGAGGTGATGGTGTGATTAGAAGAATTAAATTTCAAGAGGCGATGACTGCTAATATTTTATCGGGGAATCGCCTGATTCCCACCTTTGGACTAGCGGGAGGAAAAGCTGGTAAAATAGGACGTAATGCCGTGGAAAGAAACGATGGAACTATCGAAGAATTGCCCGGTACCGCGACTATAGAAATGAACCCTGGTGATATTTTTATTATTGAAACTCCCGGCGGTGGTGGCTATGGAAATTGCTGAATGATAACTTTAATTTTAATTAAGTACCTAAGCAAAATTAAGTAAGTGGTTATAATTAAATTAAAGATGGATCCCCCCTTAATCCCCCCTGAATAAGGGGGGTGTCTGACGATTTACTGATTAATTTATGACAATTATCTTAGCGATCGAAACCAGTTGCGATGAAACGGCTGTGGCTATTGTTAACAATAACCTGGTGTTGAGTAGTGTGGTTTCTTCTCAAATTGATCTCCATCGTCTCTATGGCGGTGTTGTGCCGGAAATGGCCTCCCGACAACACCTAGAAACCATTAATTTTTGTCTAGAAAAAGCTTGGCAAGAAACGGGGTTAAATTGGTCAGAAATTGATGGAATAGCCGCCACAGTTGCCCCCGGTTTAGTAGGTGCTTTAATGGTGGGAATGACGGCGGCTAAAACCCTGGCTATTGTCCACGATAAACCCTTTATCGGCATTCATCATCTCGAAGGTCATATCTATGCTTCCTATCTCGCTGAATCTGATCTTAAACCTCCTTTTTTATCTCTTTTAGTCTCTGGGGGTCATACCAGTTTAATCCATGTGCAGGCCTGCGGCAAATATCAACAATTAGGAACCACTAGAGATGATGCAGCCGGAGAAGCTTTTGATAAAGTGGCACGATTATTAAACTTAAGTTATCCGGGTGGTCCGATAATCGATCGCATGGCTAAAGATGGTAATCCGCAAGCTTTTCCCTTACCTGAGGGTAAAATATCTTTACCAACCGGCGGTTTTCATGCCTACGATTCCAGTTTTAGTGGTTTAAAAACTGCTGTTTTGCGCTTAGTAGAGAAATTCGAGCCAGATAATTTACCTGTAGCTGACATAGCCGCTAGTTTTCAAGATACGGTAGCCAGAAGTTTAACCCGTCGGACAATCAATTGTGCCTTAGATTATGGCTTAAAAACTATCGCAATCGGGGGAGGAGTTGCGGCCAATAGTGCCTTAAGAAATCATCTGGAAACTGCCGCCAAAAATCATCATTTAACCGTCTATTTTCCGCCGCTTAAACTCTGTACCGATAACGCCGCTATGATTGCTCGCGCTGCCGTTGATCATTATGATCTTGGTCATTTTTCTGACCTTTCTATCGGTGTTCGTTCCCGTTTACCTTTAAGCGAAGTTATGCAATTATATAAGTAGGGTTTGCGGCAAAAGGTTTTCGGTGGGGGCAGGGTGTGGGGTGTAGGGTGTAGGGTGTAGGGTTTTAACTATTTTCAGCATGAAGCCCAACGCCCGATCATGTTACGCTACCGCTAACCCATCCTATAAATAATTGCGCCTCCCTACTTAATACGTCAGATTTTTAGATATCAGCCGTCAGTATTCAGAATTGAGGAGATTGCTTTTATCTATTCTCCCCATCACCCCATCACCCCACCACCCCACTTCATAATTTATAATGTTTGGCTTTTTAAATCTCAATAAACCCCCCGATTGGACTTCTCACGATTGCGTGGCCAAAGTCCGAAAAATTCTTAAGACAAAACGAGTCGGCCATGGCGGAACTTTAGATCCTATGGCTACGGGAGTTTTACCGATCGCCGTCGGGGCTGCCACCCGATTACTGGCCTATTTACCCGAAAATAAGGCTTATAGGGCAAAAATCCAGTTAGGACTCAGCACCGATACCGATGATATTACGGGAAAAGCGATCGCTACTTGTCCCTGGCCCGATTTAACTTTAGAGGCAGTTAAGCCGCATTTAGCGGAATTTATTGGCAATATTGCCCAGATTCCGCCGATGTATAGTGCTATTCACAAGGATGGTCGCCGTCTCTACGAATTGGCACGCAAAGGGGAAATAATCGCAGTGGAGCCTCGTCAGGTCAAAATTGACCAAATTACGGTTTTAGGCTGGTTAGAGGGCGAATTTCCGCAAATAGAGCTAGATATTCACTGTGGATCGGGGACTTATATTCGTTCCCTAGCCAGAGATTTGGGCAAGGTGTTAGCTGTCGGTGGCACTTTAGCCAGTTTAACGCGCACGGAAAGCTGTGGTTTTCAGTTAGCCGATAGTATTAATCTCGAAGCTTTAAGGGCTAATTCCGAGGGTTTAATTTCACCTCGCATTGCCTTGGCGCATCTAGACTGGATTTCTTTCACACCAGAGAGAGTTATCGATTGGTTTCACGGCAGAAAAATTAATCTCACCGATGCAAATGTTATGATTGGTTCTCTGGTTGCCGTCGAGTCTTTAGAAGCTCAATTTCTCGGCATTGCTGAGATAGTTGTCAGAGAAGATGAATACTACCTACAGCCTAAAATAGTTATTCAGCAATAGGGTTAATAATTAGGGTCTGCTGAAAAAGTTTTTCGTGGGGACAGGGTGTGGGGTGTGGGGTGTGGGGTGTGGGGAGAATAAATAAAATAATCTCCTATCTCCTGACTCCTGACGACCGACTCCTAACCCTAACAACAGTTTTTGATTTTTACAAGAGGTCTAGTATAGACCCACTGATTATGATTTTTTCTGGCCACGATTTTTTTAGAAGCGACCAAAGATTTTAGACAAAGATTGAGCATAGAAACGGGACGATTTAAGCGCTCACTCAATTCTTGAACTGTGATTCCTTGAGGATAAAATTGCATAAGTTCAAAAATTTGTGCGCTAGTATTTAATCCTTTTGTCGGACTAATAATCTTGATAGCCAAGGCTAGTAATCGGGAGAAACGACAGGCCATTAGACCCTTGTTTGTCGCTGCTTTGTTCCGATCGATCTAGCCTTTTTTTTCAAGAATTTATCAGGGTTTAAAGTGCTAATAAGACCTTGACGGAAATAGAGATTAATTTGTTCCCATAATCTCTTGAATAGCAGATAAAAGGCGATCAATCTCCCCATCGGTCCCGATAGAAATCCGCACATAATTCTGAATGCGAGGATGTTTAAAGTATCGCACTAATATCTGACGCTCTTTCAGTTGATTATATAACTCACTGGCACT
Organism: Microcystis sp. LE18-22.4A; assembly: GCF_027531105.1. NCBI lineage: Bacteria > Bacillati > Cyanobacteriota > Cyanophyceae > Chroococcales > Microcystaceae > Microcystis > Microcystis sp. LE18-22.4A. Next base: position 3,828 of record NZ_JAPZRB010000596.1, on the reverse strand, counting down.
AATCTGGGGGGGAGAAGCGAGGATAAAATTAGCTTCCGAGTCAAAAACAATAAATCCCAACTCGCGCAAAGAAGTAATTAAACGGCTGCGGGTTTGACGGACTTTTTGCCAAACTTGCTCAAAATAATTATGGTGTTTTAAGGATGCTGTGGCTAAAGTTTGAGCAATGCGATCTAAATTATAGGAATCACGCACCTTATCCATCTGTTCGATAATTGCCCTCGAAGCAAAACCGAAACCGACTCTTAACCCCGCTAAACTATAACTTTTCGACATGGTGCGACTAATGATGACATTATCGTAACGGGAGAGAAAATCGAGATGATTGTCATCACTAAAATCCACATAAGCTTCATCAATTAATACCAATCCCGAGGCATTAGCACAGGTTGCTTCTAAATAGTCGCGATCAAGATGTTTACCGAGGGGAGGATTAGGGGAAGCCAGAAAAATTAATTTAGCTTCCGGACAAATAATCGGTCCTTCCAATGCAAATTTATCATTAGTGGGAAATTCGATAATATTTGCCCCGTGTACCCGGGCAATTGTCTCGTAAAGGGAATAGGTTAAATCTAAAAAAGCGACGCTTTCGCAAGGGTTAACAAAAGTTCGCAGGGCGATATTGAGGATATCATCGGAGCCATTACCCGCGATTATCTGATCGGCTGCTATGCCGTATAATTCCGCCGCCGTTTGCCGTAACTCTTTGGAGATAGGATCGGGATAGAGTCGGACTTTCTCTAATTGCTCTGGCAGGTGGGCAAAAATTTCCGCCGGTGGGGGATAGGGATTCTCATTGGTGTTAAGTTTGGTAAATCCCGCGCTTTGGGGCTGTTCTCCCGGAGTGTAGGCGGGGGTTTGACGAACACAATCGCGTGTAGGTAGCATGGACTCTCTGGGGCGGCAATTTCTAGCAAGCTTTCTATTGTAACAAATCCTCGCCGATGATCGGGGGTTGAATAGATGTCAACCCCTACCGGTAAAACTAATTAAGGTTGGCTGAATAAATCTAAAAACCTTGTTGGATAATATCTTTAGGCTTTTTTGAAATCAAAAAGTGCCAGCGATTGGAGTGATTGGGGGGAAAATTCAGGGACTTTTTCCCTAAAAATTAGGTAATTGACTCCCTGAAAATGGGTAAAACCCCACACCCCACACCCCACACCCCACACCCTGCCACCAGGAAAAACTTTTCAGCAAACCCTAATTAAGGTTCTACCCAACGGCCATCGGCTTTAATTAAATTAATCAACTCGCTTACACCTTCACTTTCGGGGACGCGTTTAATTTCCTCGCGACCGCGATAAAGGGAGATATAACCGGCCTGTTTCCCCACATAACCATAGTCTGCGTCGGCCATTTCTCCCGGTCCGTTGACAATACAACCCATAACGGCGATATCGAGTCCGGTGAGGTGTTGAGTCGCTGCGCGCACTTGCTGCAGGACATCTTCTAAATTAAAAAGAGTGCGACCACAGGAAGGACAGGCGACGTATTCGACCATGGTTTTCCGCAGTCCCAGGGCCTGGAGAATGCTGTAACAGACGGGAATTTCCTTTTCGGGAGCTTCCGTCAGAGAAACGCGAATCGTATCACCAATACCGTCCGCTAAGAGAGTGGCAATCCCGGCAGTGGATTTAATTCGTCCGTATTCCCCATCTCCTGCCTCAGTAACACCCAAATGCAGGGGATAATCCATACCCAACTCGTCCATGCGCTTAACCATGAGACGATAGGCGGCTACCATAACTGGCACGCGGGAAGCTTTCAGGGAAACGACCAGATTGCGAAAATCGAGGGATTCGCAGATGCGGATAAATTCTAAAGCCGACTGTACCATTCCTTCGGGGGTGTCGCCGTAGGTAAAGAGCATTCTTTCGGCCAGAGAACCGTGGTTAACGCCGATTCGCATCGCTTTATCTTGATCTCGCAGGGAAACTACTAAAGGTTTCAGAGTTTCGGCTATTTTTTCGCCAATTTCATCAAATTCAGCTTGACTATACTCGCTGCGGTCGGCTTTCGGTTTCTCGAAAACGTACAAACCGGGGTTAATCCGCACTTTATCGACGTGCTTGGCCACTTCTAGAGCGATTTTCATGCCGTTGTGATGTACATCGGCTACTAACGGCACAGGTTGATAGGTGGCGAGCAGTTTTTCCCTAATTTTAGCTAAAGCGGTGGCGTGAACCAGACTCGGCACGGTGACGCGGACAATTTCACAGCCGATTTCATGGAGGCGACGGATACCTGCCACGGAACCATCTATATCAAGGGTATCCTCGTTAATCATCGACTGCACGACCACGGGATGACCACCACCGATGGTAACGCTACCTACCTGGACGGGACGGGTTTTGCGCCGGTGAATCGTGGTGTCGAATTCGGAGGCAGTTGCGGGAGGGTTGAGCGTCGATTCCAAGGTTTGCATAGGACTATCACCAACAATCACTCTCCCTATTCTCTCAAAGAACAGCAACAGATTCTAGCCACTCTAATAAAATTGGGTTAAAACGGTCCGGACATTCATCCTGTAAACAATGACCGGCCCGTTCAAATTCTACATATTTAATCCTAGTATTAAGGGAGACAAAACCCTGGGCTAACTGGACGGGAACCATCCGATCTTGCTTGCCCCAACACAATAAAATCGGGATTTGTAAGCGTGGTAAAATTAACTTTGCCGGTGGACAATATTCGGGATGATTGACAGCTTGCGCTAGGGAAATAAACGCCTCGGCTGCCCCCTCATCTAGGGTTGGGGCGGCGATAATTTGTACTAATTCGTCGCTGACTGCTTTCTTGTCTTCGTAGGCGATTCCTGTCCATTTTTTCAAGACTTGCGGACGACGCAGATAGTAAAAAATCGGTTTTAATAGCCAAGGAGAAGTGAAAAATTTTTCGATGGGAGTGACGATATTTAATAACCAATCGGCGATCATTTCCCGCCGACGGCTGACATCGGGTAAACTGAGCATAACTAATCCGGCTACCATTTCTGGGTATTTACCCGCTAGGGCCATACTAACTAAAGAACCGATCGAATTTCCCACTAATACCACCGGTCTATTCATAAAAGTTTGCCAGAAATCGTGTATTTGTTCCACCCAGAGATTAACGCTATAGGGAACCTGTACTTTGCGCGAACCACCAAAACCTAATAAATCTACTGCGTAAACTCGATGATTTTGGCTGAGAATAGGAATATTATGGCGCCAATGTTCGATCGCCGCTCCAAATCCATGCAGTAAAATTAAAGGGGGTTTATCGGCATCTTGGGGGTTTTTTGCCGGCATAAAACTATAACGAATCTGCCAACCGCGCCACACCCAATCCCGTTGATAACCGATGCGTTCTGTCCAAGCTGGTGAAGTTGTCACTTAAGTCAAACAATTAAGAGGTTTTCAGGAAATATTATTCTAAGTAGGTAGGAGTTAAAAATTATCAGATGCCCCCCTTATTAAGGGGGGACTAAGGGGGGATCGGCACCCCCCTTATCAAGGGGGGCAGGGGGGATCGGCACCCCCCTTATCAAGGGGGGCAGGGGGAATCGAACCTAAAATCCATTTTTAATTTAATTATAACCAGCTACTTAGTTTTATTATCGAAAATTTGGGTTAAAACCCCGTCCTTTTAGGACGGCTTTAAGTTACAATGGAAAAAGCGATAACCAAGCTAAAAACTGAACCTTGACCACAGATAGTAGGGGGTTTCGTTCAGAAAAGAAGTCAAATTCGGCCTTGAACGAGTAAAACTTTCTAGGAAATAAGGTTGAACATGAGATTTTTTCGACTTGTTCAAAGTGGCCGGAGGGCATTCGGACACTCAAAA
>NZ_JAPZRB010000626.1:0-5408 GCF_027531105.1 Microcystis sp. LE18-22.4A | reverse complement strand
TGAAATGGGGCGAAAGTCTGTGGACTCTGTGTAAGACAGTACATGGTTTTTTAACTGTGGTATGCGACGGTGGTGGAAGCAGAAACTTAAATCGTGAGGTTTAGGAATCGCCGCACTTTTAGGGCGGCGAGGATGTCAACTTCGCTCTCCTGTACGCTTAGGCCGGATCGCCCCTTCAACCGAATCGCCCGAACTCCTATTTTTCCAAGCCTCTCAGGGTAATGCCTTCAGCCAATCCTTAAAAAAGTATTAAGAAAACGGGAAGGGGTCAAAAAAAATAAGGAATTTTCGGATATCACCTTTTCCGTAAACTCCCCTATAATTGAAGACTGTTTATCTTTATTCCTTTCTGTGAGGAGTTTAAACCTATGACATTATCAACACTTATCAAAAAATCGATCGGTGGTCGGGTCGCCCTTATCGGTCTATCTTTACTCGCTCCTGTATCTGGTGCGAGCGCCGCTACTTTTGGCTTTTCTTTCTCGAATGTGGATGGCCCGGTTAGTGGTACAGTTTCTGGGACAATAGAGTTGCCGGACGCGGCACTAACCACGGATGGGATATACGCGGCTACCGCTCTTTCCGTCACCTCCGCTCCTGCCGCTTTAGGATACACGCTACCGGTTATTGGTACATTCCCATCACTGGGTCCTAATGCTTTTAATGTTGTGGGTGGTAATATCATTCTGTCTGGTACTCAATTCGCTCGTAGTCAATTTGTTGTAACGGGTTCTCCAAATGCAAATGCATTTGGATTAAATTCTCCTCTCGGAACTCTATTCGGTACAAACGGGGTTGCTGATGCTTCAAGTGGAGTTTTAGACTCAAATAATTCAACACTGACATTTACTCGCGCTACTTCCGTTCCCGAACCGGGTACTATCTTAGGTTTAGTAACAGTGGGTGCTTTAGGGGCATTAGCTCGCAAGCGCAAGGGATAAAAGGATTTTCCGCCGCTAAAAATTCCGTAACCCCTTGACAATTTACCCGACTAGGGAGACGAAATTATTTTTACTCCCTAGTCTCTTTCCCAAAAAATAAACATGAAACATTTTCCGCTTATTTCCCCTCGAAACGTTTTAGCTTCCGTAGCGATCGCTTTATCCCTTGGTTTGGGTTTAACCGCCCCTCTACAAGCGCAGTTAAGCGGTAGAGTGAACTTTGAACGGGGCAGTGATATGGCCGCCCTCAACGGGACAATTACAGGGCGTGAATACCGAGATTTTGTCTTAAGAGCGAGAAAAGGTCAAACCCTGATGGTTTCTCTTGCTGATGATGGGACAGGCAACCCAGAAGACAAGCATAGTGTATTTTTTAATATCCTGCCGCCGGGTAGTAATAATGTAGCGATTTATAACAGTTCTGCCCAAGGACCCAACGCCATGGCTAAAATTAAACTCCCCAAAGATGGCGACTATACCATTCGTGTCTATCTCATGGGAGAAGCGAAAGACGGCAATCATACCGTTCCTTTCACCTTCTCGGTAACGATTAGGTAGTTATCGAAAAATCTTGAACGCATCCTAGAGATTATCGCCCCTCTTACTCTGTAAGAAAATCAATCATGTTCGAGTCTATAAAATTCAGCGCCATCGCCACCGGAATCGCCCTCGTCGCTACTTTACCAGTTTATGCCGCGAATACTGCTACCATGTTGTCGGCCTGCAAATCTCGCGCCGCTAATGCTTATAAAACCTCGCCGGGTAATATCGTTGTCAAATACGAAGGACAACGCACCGACGGCACTCACGCAGTGAATGGCACTTACGAGACGGATAAAATGGTCAATACCTTCCAATGTTCCTTTAACCGCAACGGCAACCAGATCGTCAAATTTATCAAAAACCTACCCTATTCCAAAGTGGACGAAGGCGCTATGTAATAACACGCTCACTTAGTCTTCATTGGAGGAGATCAAAAAAGCATGAAACCCGTTTATGTGTTGTTAATTGCTATTACTACGGGTGTTATCGGTGCGGGTATCGGATTGTTTCTAGGAGGGAAATTCTTGGGAACCCTCGGATTCACAGGTGGTGTAACCTACGGTGTTTGTGTCGCCACGGAAACGGGAAAACAAGCGGGTTTACTAACCCAATCGGAAACCGATCAACTCTTAAAACAAATTAAAGCAAGAGCGGGTTCAGATTTTAATTTGAAACCAGAACAAATCGAAGAATTCGCCAAAATCAACTGTCAAGACACCCTAGAAAAAGCGAAATCGGCCCGTTCGGAAAAAAACTAGACGGACGTTATAGTACAATTGTCAACAAATCTAGCGATCGCTGTAAAACATCTAATTAACTTGGGAAAAAACTTAAATCATGCGTAAACTCTTTTCCGCTTTTTTACTGGCCACCTTAATCACCACCCCGGTTATTCTGCCTTCCCCCGCTTTCAGCGAAATCCGTAAAGAACGGGTGCAATTCAAAGCCGGAACCGAAGGAACCACTATTCAAGGCAAAATCAAGGGAGAACAAGTCGTTCAATACCTAATTCGCGCCAATGCTGGACAAAATATGTCGGTTAGCCTCTTGAGTGATAACGGGGGCGCTTCTTTCAATATTTTCGCACCGGGTAAAGTCCCCGGCAAAGACGCGGCGATGGTTATCGGGAACAATGTCGGTAATGCCCACGAGGGAATCCTACCAGCGGACGGCGATTATACGATCCAAGTGGGTTTGACTCGCAACTCGGCGCGGAATAATGAAGTGGCTAATTATCGCCTAAAAATCCTTATTTCCAATAATTACAACCAAAGCGATGCCAAAGTACCGGGGACAAATTACCATGCTACGGGTAATGTTACCTGTTCGATGGGCGATGGAAAACCAGCGGGATCTTGTCCCTTTGGTGTCACTCGTCGGGGGAACGGTAGCGCGGATGTCACTGTTACCAAACCCGATGGTCGCAAGCGTATCATTTTCTTTGAAAAGGGAAAAGCGATCGGTGCGGATACCAGTCAGGCAGATCCGGGAGAATTTAGCGCCTCGAAACAAGACGATATCTATATTATTCGCATCGGCAAGGAACGCTACGAGATTTTTGAAGCGATCATTTTTGGGGGTTAGGTGCTGCTTCTCGTAAGCGCCAAGGATAAAATCCCCATTGAGGATAGTTTTCAGTGCATCTTAGCCTTTAGGAGGGTTTTTACCCATCCTTTTGTTATTTTTGGGGATAGGGGTTTAATTTTGTTAAAATACAGGTCAGGCTTGACCTGTATTTGAATTGAAAATGTATGATTCCACCTGTAAATTTATCGCCCTTGAATATTCCAGAGACTTAGCCACTTGGTTACTAGGAAAACCCTTAGATTTAACGGAAATTAAACCCTCAGAATTATCCCTAGAACCGATTAGAGCCGATACGTTAATCTTTTTGGAGTCAGAAGAATTAATCTTACATATCGAGTTCCAAACCGACCCTAAAGAAGACATTCCCTATAGAATGCTAGATTATGCCACCAGACTCTATCGACGCTATCCCCATAAACCCATCCATCAAGTAGTAATTTATCTGAGGAAAAATGACTCCGCTAAAGTCCGCCAAAATGATTATCAACAAGGGAAAACCTATCATCAATTTGAAGTGATTAGACTCTGGGAACAACCCTCAGAAACCTTATTACAAGCACCGGGGCTATTTCCCTTCGCTATACTCGCTCAAGCTGAGAAACCAGAAAACTTACTGGGGCAAATTGCCCAAGAAATCGAGCAAATCAGCGATAGTCGAGAACAAAGCAATCTGGCCGCATCTACCGCCATCCTAGCTGGGTTAGTATTAAACAAAGACATCATTCAACGATTATTGAGGAAAGACATCATGAAAGAATCTGTTATCTATCAAGAAATCTGGTCGGAAGGTTTACAAGAGGGACGACAAGAGGGACGACAAGAGGGACGACAAGAGGGAGAAGCTAACCTCGTTTTACGTCTATTAAATCGCCGTATAGGTAGCATCTCTCCTGAATTATCGCCCAAGATCCGAAATCTTGACCTAGAACAGTTAGAAAACTTAGGCGAAGCTTTGTTAGATTTTCAGTCATTACAAGATTTAGAACAATGGCTCGAAAATTGCCAAATAAATTAAGTACAAGAGAACTAAGTCTCCAGTCTATTCCCTCGGCACAGGGTAGCTGCAAGCATTTGGCTATCCTTTTCTTGAGCTTGTGATACACTAACCAGAAATCTATCAATTTTCCCCCTGTGAGGAGAATAGTCCTGTAATCCTAGCAGAACTTGTCAAAAACTTCGTTGGGGAAGGTGTCACTTATAAATTTTTCTCTCTTAACCCTCTCTGGTGCCACCGGGGGCGATCGGGCGGCTGTCAAGTTGGGGGTCGGGGTTGGGCTATCTGGGAGGAATTGCCTGTTATCTGTTGTTTTGGTTGGTACAATCAAGCCATCGCTTCGATCAATTGCTAGAGTATCGACTGGCTTTTGTGATCGTCGGATTATGGCTGCTCTTTCTTTCTCTCCCGGCTCTAGCTTGGTTGCCTCATCAGTCGCAACCGCCCACCATTCCCCTTTCTCGGTTAATTCGCCAATCCTACCATCAGGTCTGGCATACGCTGGGCTATTTTAGGCAAAACCAAGAGATTTTTAAGTTCTTAGTCGTATTTTATTTGATTTCCGATGGAATTGTAACCCTGAATAATTTTTTGGGCATCTATCTCAATCAGGAGTTTGGGTTAAGCGTTGCTCAAATCTTGCATTTAGGACTTTTATTTAGGGTCTGCTGAAAAAGTTTTTCCTGGGGGTAGGAGTCAGGAGTCAGGAGTCGGTCGTTTCAGGCTTTGTTGCCCTTGTTTTTTGTACCAAGCGATGTACCACAAGAAGGATAATGCAAGGTTTTTGAAAGTCCCAATCCTATTTTCGCAGCACTAACATCGGACTTTAACAGGTCAAAAGCCTTATTTTAAAAGGGTTTTACCATTATTCAGCAAGCCCTATTTAACCTGATCTCCATTCCCTCGACGATCCTGTTCGGTTTATTGAGTAACTACTGGTCATTACGAGCGATTTTATCTCTTTTAGTCGGAATTTGGACGGTTATTATCTCCTTGATGCTCCTCAGCACCCATCCCGCTACACCGCTTGTCCTAGCGATTTTAATGGGATTAGTCTTCGGTTCGACTCAATCCCTCTGTCGGGGGTGGTTCGCCCAATTGACATCCTCACCGCCGTAAAACGGACGGTGATTCCCAAACCTCACGATTTAGGTTTCTGCTTCTTTCCCTTGCGGGGTTCCGCACCTGCCTTAACAGATTTACTCTGTTCTGGTCTTATGGTCGCTCTACAGACTGACACCGCAAGCCCTGCGGCCAAAATGTTTTTACTAGCGTTAATATCTCGGTCATGGTGCGTCCCACAGTCTGGACAGTCCCACTCTCGAACATTTAACGGCATTTTC
>NZ_JAPZRB010000311.1:0-5411 GCF_027531105.1 Microcystis sp. LE18-22.4A | reverse complement strand
GAACCCTTATATAGAAAGGCATTTAGCGATTTTTGTCAATTGTTTTTGCTCTAGAGCGAACTAATCAATTAAGTCTCTTGCCAGATAAGGATTTAGTCGATTTATGCCCCCCTATCGAACCATACCAAGTAACGAAGAACCCTTAAATTCTTTTTCTGAAACCAACACCCGCTAAACCAAAGGCTAACAGAGCAAGCAAGGAAGAAGGTTCAGGGACGGGAATGGGAGTTCCATCAAATTGAACCTCTGAGAAGCCGGCATTAGAACCGGTCCATCCCCAGTTACTAGCAACAACAAACCGGACAAAGGACGCAGTAACCGGAGAAAAGCTGTACACCGCCGGAGGTATAGCAGCGTTAGCTGCGATAGCAAACTGAACAGGAGCACCGGCTATAGTAGTCCAAGTTGTACCATTGGTGGAGGATTGAACAGTCACATCTTTAATTCCGGCAGTGAAGATGTCCCGATTGAAGTTCCAGAAGCTAAAACCAGCGAGGCTATAGCTGCCATTGAGATTAAAAGTGACATTACCAGTGACAATGTTCGGCGCTGACAGCCAAGCATTACCTCCAATTGCCGTAGCATGATTCCCCGTCAGACTTGGTGTATTACCTGGCAACCCTCTTCCATTGACAGTATCGGCTATATTAACATCAGCAGGATTAACAACACCCATATCGGTGGAAGCAGTAACTCCTGTAATCAGAGCGGCTTGGGCGTTTTGTGTCACCCCAAATATTAACCCTAAAGTGGCAGTGGATAAAACAAGGGGCTTAATGGCGAGTTTCATCGGCAAATTTCCTTCAATAATTAACGGAAATGATTTTATTTTTTTTTTTTTTTGCCCATTTCTGCTAATTTTGATACAGTTTTTTCCCATTTTTTATGGTAAAGAAGCCAGGTTTATTATCAGAAAAAAAGGTTAGAACAGGTTTCTCGCCTGTTCTAACCTCTGACTGACTTAAGCCGGTCTTCCCTCCACCACCTTATCAATTAAACCGTAGGCGACGGCTTCCTCGGCGGAGAGGAAATAATCGCGGTCCGTGTCTTTTTCGATGCGTTCGATGGTTTGTCCGGTGCGATTAGCCATAATTTCGTTTAATTGCTGGCGAATACGCAGGATTTCCTTAGCTTCAATGTCGATATCCGTCGCTTGCCGGCGCCCGGTTCCGCCCATGGGTTGGTGAATCATAATCCGCGCATGGGGAAGGGCGAGACGCTTACCCGGACTACCGGAAGCCAGTAAAAATGCCCCCATAGAGGCCGCTAATCCCACACAAATAGTCACCACTTCCGCTTTGATGTACTGCATGGTGTCGTAGATGGCCATACCGGCGGTAACGGAACCCCCCGGCGAGTTGATATAGAGATAGATGGGTTTAGTGGGGTCTTCCGAGTCGAGATAAAGCATTTGGGCCACAAGGGCATTGGCTAACCCGTCGGTGACTTCCTGCCCCAAAAAAAGAATGCGTTCCACCGAAAGACGGCTGTAAATGCTAATCCACTGTTCGTATTGGCTACCCGGCAGACGGTAGGGAACTTTTGGCACACCGATAGGCATAATTGGTAACAACTCCTGCTAATTTGTAATAAATCTTAACTAACTTGGGCGAGGGGTTTCGGTAGTTCCTTGCGACTTTCGAGAACGCGATCGATTAATCCGTAGTCTTTCGCCTGTTGTGGGGTGAGATAGAAGGTGCGATCCATATCTTTCGCCAGTTTTTCGGTGGTTTGACCCGTATTTTTCGAGAAAATTTCCAACATCGTCTGTTTGTTGGCGATTACTTCTTTGGCGCGAATCTGGATATCGGTGGCTTGTCCTTGCGCCCCAGTGCGGTTTTGGTTGAGAACGATGGTAGCGTGGGGTAAGGAGGCGCGAAAACCCTTGGTTCCCGCAGAAAGAATCATCGCTGCAGTTCCCATGGCCTGCCCGATACAGATAGTATGAACGGGAGGTTTAATGTAGTTGAGGGTGTCACAGATGGCGAAAGCTTCGGTTTCGTAGCCGATCGCGTCCCCCGTGTACCAGGATGTGCCGGTAGAGTTGATATAGAAGAAAATCGGTTTTTCGGGATCGTCAAATTGCAGGTAAAGCAGTTGCGCGATAATTAATTCCGTCACGTCCACCCCGACATTGCGCTTGACATCATCGGAGGAAAATAAGGGCAACCCCAGATAGACAATTCTCTCTTTGAGCAGGAGAGATTCTAAGTCCGGTGGTGGTGTCCGATAGGCTGCATCCCCATAATAGGCAGTTTGTACCGCTTTAATCACTGAGTTCATCGAGTTTTTCCGTCATACACAGTATCCTGCTTTTGATTTTAACGTAATCGGGTTGACCGATTCTGTGGGGGTGTTTTTAGCTAGGTTCGTCTCCAGGAATCCCTCATCGACTGCCCGCAGATCTAATACTAAATTCTCTTTAAAAGGTATGGGAGAGCCTGGTGTAGGGTGTAGAGTGTAGGGTGTGAAAACTTTGTACCTCACCATTAAGATAACTGCGATCAGACTTAAAATAGATGGACTCGCAGCATATTCTGTTCTTTTTGTCAAAAAAACTTTCTCTTTGCAACAAAACTACACAATTAATTGATCAACGGGTTGGCTTAAAAAAGGCTCTTTAACCGCCAGTTGTTACTGTTCTTAAATAGGTTAGTGTAGATTTAGCAACGGTTTTCAGGCTCAACAGACAGCTAAAAACCCCAAAAAGCACAGAACATCCCATCATCTCATACTGCGAAATTATACCATAATCGCTGGAAGTATTGCAACCTCGTAAACAAATGAGAATTATTTTCAATAAATTCCTAAGAAAAGGTAAATATTGCGAAATGTAAATTTTAATATGCTCAACTATTAAAGCTTGTTTGATATAAAAAACTTATAATACTAAATCCGTTGAGTATAGGCTACATATCAGGACAGGCACTCATGCAAGAGGCAAAAGAGGGAATAAATAATCAGTTTTTAATAACTGGATTTAGTATAAGTAGGGAGGCACAATTATTTGTAGGATGGGTTAGCGGTAGCGTAACCCATGCGGGCGTTGGGTTTCATGCTTCAACCCAACCTACTGATCACTGATTACTGATAACTGATCACTGATTACTGATCACTGATGACTGATGACTGAATTGATGATCTGAGAGAAACTTTAAACAGGAGTGACAACTGCTGTTAAAGCGGCAGTAACCGCGTCCATCGGTTGATTACCGTCGATATGGTTAAGAGTGCCTTTTTGACCGTAATAATCTAAAACGGGGGCAGTTTGGTCGATATAAACCTGTAGGCGACGGGAGATCGTTTCTTTAGTATCATCTTGACGACCGCGTTGCATGAGACGCTCAATTAAGACCGTATCTGGTACAGCCAAATTAACCACAAATGTGTAACTATCGGCCAATTCTTCCAGTAATGCGTCTAAAAAGCTCGCCTGTGCCACCGTGCGGGGAAAACCATCAAGAATCCAACCCTTAGCACTGTCAGGCTGTTTTAAACGTTCCTGAATTAAACCTAATAACAACTCATCGGGGACTAATTCGCCCTTTTCCACATAAGCTTGTGCTTGTTGACCAAGTTCTGTCTTCTCTGTAATTGCTTGACGTAAAATTTCACCGGTAGAAATATGGGGAATCGTCAGAGATGCCGCTAATTTTGCCGCTTGGGTACCTTTTCCCGATCCGGGCGGTCCCAAAAATATCACACCGATCCGTTTGCTCATGGATTAAATATAGGGTTTTAAGGAAAAAATAACCAGTAACCGCTAAAAGGTCACTGGCTGACTATCTAACTACTGTTTAATCATGTCCTCATAGCGTTGAGACATGACATAGGTTTGAATTTGTTTGGCGGTATCGATCGCCACCCCCACCAGAATTAACAGGGAAGTTGCCCCCAAACCGCGAAAAGTGGTGACACCGGTGGCGCTTTCTACCAAAGTCGGCACGGTAGCCACCAAACTTAAAAAGAGAGCGCCCAAAAGGGTGAGACGATTCAGCACCCCTTCCAGATAATTAGTAGTAGCGGTTCCAGGTCGAATCCCCGGAATACTGGCCCCCATTTTTTTCAGGTTTTGGGACATATCTTTGGGGTTAACGATCAGGGAAGCGTAGAAGAAACTAAAACCGAGAATTAGTAAGCTATAAAAAGCCACATAACCCCAACTATCGGGACGCAGGGCATTAACCAACTGGACTAAAACCTGACCGACCGGGTTATCCGTGGGTAAAGCTTGCACCAATTGGAAAGGTAACACCAACACTGCCGAGGCGAAAATAATCGGCATCACGCCCCCTTGATTGAGTCGTAGGGGTAGATAACTGGTTCTTTCCCGATAGAGACGACGACCCACCTGACGACGGGCAGAAACAATCGGAATCCGACGGGTTCCTTCCTGAACAAAAACAATGCCGATAATCATCACCAAGAAAACCAGCAAGAGAATCACCACTTGAGCGATCGCTTGTCGGCCACCCTGTTGAGCAAAAGTAATCGTATCACCGAGGGTTTTTGGTAAAACAGCGACAATGTTGACAAAAATCAACAAAGATGCTCCATTTCCCAGACCGCGTTCCGTAATCAGTTCCGAAATCCACATCACGAACATAGAACCCGCCACTAAAGCGAGAACCGTAGCAGCGATCGAGGGTAAAGTTCCGGCCACAACGCCGTTAGCCACCAATAAACCGAGAGTAATGCCGATACTTTGAATAATTGCCCAACCAAAGGCAATATAACGGGTAATTTGGGCAATTTTTCGCCGTCCTGCTTCTCCTTCATTTTTCTGTAAATCTTCCAAAGAAGGAAGGGCAGCGGTGAGCAGTTGCACGATAATTGAGGCGTTGATATAGGGAAGAATGCCGAGGGCAAAAATCCCTAACGTCGATAATCCTCCCCCGGTAAACAGGTCAAGGATTCCCAAAGCGGCGTTACCTTGAATAATTTCTGCTAATCTTGCCCGATCCAAACCGGGTATCGGTACAAACATCCCAAAACGGAGCAGAATCAGTAAACCCAATGTAATCAACAAGCGACCGCGTAAACCAGCCGCCTGTGCCATTTGCATAAACGTTTCCTGTGCCGTGGGAGCCTTATCACGACTAACGACCATTAACAGTTACCTCTAGTGCAGTTTTTTTTATGGGAAAAAGTAATCGAGGGGGAAAACTTTCTCGATTTTTTTAAGATTTCCCCTGTCTTTCTTATGATATAGCAATCAGGTCTTGGGGGTTGGGTGTGGGGTGTGGGGTGTGGGGTGTAGGGTGTGGGGTGTGGGGTGTGGGGTGTGGGGTGTGGGGTGTGGGGTGTAGGGGGTGGGGAGTCGGGAGTTGGGAGTAGGGTGTGGCTAGTGGGGACGTGGGAAGAATCAATAAAAAAACTCTCCTGAATACTGACTCCTGAATACTGACTCC